>JAIRTY010000207.1 GCA_031254715.1 Nocardiopsaceae bacterium
CGCCCGGGCAACCAGCCGCAGTACCCCCGGCTCGTCATCTATCGCGAGAACGCGGTCACTCACCGCGGGGTCCTATACCTTTTCATTACTTTTACTATATCGTCACATTACTCCTTACATAAGTAATCTTTGCAGTTCAGGAGCCCCGGCATGCCAGAGCGGGACGGCTCTGGCCAGCGTGGTCACCCGACCCCGGCCAGTAGCCGTCCCCGCCGCTACCGGATATCAGTAGCCGTAACCACCACCGCCGGAGCCGCCACCACCACCGGAGCCGCCGCCGGAGCTACTGCCGGACAGCGTGACCTCGTGCCACACACCGCCGTTCAGGTTCTTCCCGTTCCCGGTGGCCTGGCCGGGCGAGTGGTCCTGGATGAAGGTGTACAGCGGGTGGCCGGCATAGGTCGCCTGGACCGAGCCGTCGGCACGCTTGATCGTGCCCACCTTGCCCTTGACCCCCGAAGCCGTGGTGACCGGCCCCTTCACCGGGTGCCAGAAGTGCGCGCAGCTGCCGGTGCACTTCGACGTGGTCGACGTGTCAATGGCGAACCAGTACACGGTCATGCCCTTGGCGTTCGTGAGCACGGTCGCACCGCCGGCCTTGCCGCTCTTGACCATCGACGAGGACGCGGCAGGCTGCCCCGAGCCCTGGGCGGCGGCCGGGCTGCTCGACCCGCCGCCACCGCTGCTGCCGCAGGCGGCAACCGTCAGCCCGATGGCCGCCGAGCCCGCGAGTATCCAAATCCGGTGACGCATCGTCCCTCTCCGTTCCGGAGCGAAATTCGCTATACCCGTCGACACGTGGCGGCGGTGGGTTCCGGTTCAGATACGGCGCGTGCCGCCCGCTCCGGCCTGGCCCGCCGACGCCCCGGCCGACCAGCAGGTCCATCAGCCGATGCGCTGGCAGAGCCAGGCCAGCGAGAGCGGGTACCGGTAGTCGATGGCCATGTGGGTGGCATCGAACAGCTCGAACCTGACCTTGCCCCCGTCCACCCCGGCGGCCTGGAGGGCCGCGCGGAATGCCTCCGCCCCGATGTCAAGGAACCATTCGTCCCTCGTGCCCGCATCGATCCAGATGGCCCGCAGCCCTTGCATCTGGGCGGCGTAGCCGGGGACCATCCGGACCGGGTCCCAGTCCAGCCAGCGCTGCCATGGCTCCGGCCGGAGCACCCCCGTCCGCGGGTCGAAGGGCAGCTCGACCGTGCCATCCTCACGCGCTGAGAAGCAAGCGGACACGCCGAGCATCATGATCAAGGTGTGGTCGGCTTCGCTGGTGAACGCGGTGCGGGAGCGGAACTCGTCCCACCAGCGCCAGATGTCGCCGTCGTAGTCCCGCAGGAGCCGCACGGCCTTGGCGAACTCCGGCAGGTAGCTCAGCTCGTAGAGCGAGTCGCCCGCGTGCGTGGCCAGCGCCCCGAACAGGTCCGGCCGCAGCATCGGCGTGATCATCGCCCCGAACCCGCCGCTGGACTTGCCCATGATCGCGCGATGCGCGGGGTCCGGCATGGTCCGGTACCGCCCGTCCACCCAGGGCACGACCTCGTCGCACAGGTAGGAGTGATACCGCCCGGTGCCGGGTGAGTCCACAAACTGGCTGCCGCCGTACGCGGTCCAGGCGTCCACGTAGACCACGATGGCCGGGGGCGCCTGCCCGGCAGCGAACACCGCGTCTGCCGTCTCCGGGAACGGCTGCCGGTACGCCGACCGGTTGGCCCACATGCTCACGTACCCGGTGTAGCCCTGGATCACGTACACCGACGGGTACCGGCGGCCAGGCTCATCGTCGTACCCGGGCGGCAGGTACACCCACACCGGCCGGTCGCTGGGATCTCCGAGCGGGTTCGACCGCAGCAGTTCGCTGCTGATGACCTGCTCATCGAGGCGGCCGGCCAGGCTGGCGGACCAGGGCAGCATGCGTCCTCCCGTGACTCGCGTGCATGTCCGCCCCAGTTTTCCAGACCGGCAGCGGAACGGAACGCTGCGTGGCCGGTCCCGGCTCGTCAGCGCTGATCCGGTGGCCGGCCCGGGCCGGGCCAGGCCGGGCGCCCCGCTTACCCTCGACACATGAACGGACCGCCTCTCCCCCCTGACCCAGCCGAGCAGCACTTCATGACGGCCGTGGCGGCCCTGTCAGAGCCCGACCAGCCCCCGGCCGCGGCAACGGCCGGGCAGCCGGTGCCGGTACGCCCCGGGTCGGCGCTGACCGCCGGCCACGCGCTGGCCCTGTTCGACGCTCAGCTGGCGAGCAGGCATCTCGACCTGGCGGCCCGCTGGCTGCGCGAGCAGGGCGCTGGCTGCTACACCATCGGCTCGTCCGGCCACGAGGGGAACGCCGCGGTGGCGGCTGCGCTCCGGACCACCGACCCGGCCCTGCTCCACTACCGTTCCGGCGCCTTCTACCTGGCGCGGGCCGGACAGGCCAGGCCGCCGCAGGACGGGGTGCGGGACGGGGTGCGGGACGTGCTGCTGGGGCTGGTGGCGGCCACCGGGGACCCGATCTCGGGCGGGCGGCACAAGGTGTTCGGCAGCCGGGAGCTGAACGTGATCCCGCAGACGTCCACCATCGCCTCGCATCTGCCGCGCGCGGTCGGGCTCGCGTTCGCGCTGGGCCGCGCCCCGCGGCTGGCGGCCGGCACGCCGTGGCCGCGGGACGCGATCGTGGTGACGAGCCTGGGCGACGCGTCGGTCAACCACTCCACCGCGGCGGGCGCGCTCAACACCGCCGCGCACTGCGCCTATCAGCGGCTGCCGCTGCCGCTGCTGGCCGTGGTCGAGGACAATGGGCTCGGCATCAGCGTGCGCACCCCGTCCGGCTGGGTGGCAGCGGCCACGTCCGGACGGCCGGGCATCCGGTACTTCAGCGCCGACGGCGCCGACCTGGCGGGCGCCTACGACACCGCGCTGGCGGCGGCCGGCTGGGTCCGGCAGCACCGTTCTCCCGCCGTCTTGCACCTGTCGGTGGTGCGGCTGGGCGGCCACGCCGGCTCCGACGCCGAGGCCGGCTACCGGGACCAGTCCGATATCGCCGCTGACCTCGCGGCCGACCCGCTGCTGGGCACCGCCCGGCTGCTGGTGGAGGCCGGCGTGCTCACCCCGGCCGGGGTGCTGGACCGGTATGCCGCCTCCCGGGCCCGGGTGCTGGCCATGGCCGAGTCCGTGACCGGGGCGCCCCGGCTGGTCACGGCGGCAGAGGTGATGGCGCCGCTGGCGCCGCGGACGCCGGCTGCGGTGGCGGCGGGCGCCGCGCTGGCCGCCAGCCCGGACCGGCGGCGGGCGGTGTTCGGCCGCCGGCTGCCGGAAGAGGCGGGGCCGCTCACCCTCGCCCAGTCAGTCAACGCCGCCCTCACCGACGGCATGGCGGCCCGGGAGCGGATGCTCGTGTTCGGGGAGGACGTCGCCCGCAAGGGCGGGGTGTACGGGGTCACCCGCGGGCTGCTCGGCAGGTTCGGCGCCGCCCGGGTGTTCGACACGCTGCTGGACGAGCAGGCGATCCTGGGCCTGGCGCTCGGCGCGGGGCTGGCGGGGCTGCTGCCGGTGCCGGAGATCCAATACCTCGCCTACCTGTACAACGCGGCCGACCAGCTGCGCGGCGAGGCGGCCACGCTGTCGTTCTTCTCCCAGCGGCAGTACCGGAACCCGATGGTGGTGCGGATCGCCGGCTACGCGCACCCGGGCGGATTCGGCGGCCACTTCCACAACGACAGCGCGGTGGCGTCGCTGCGCGACATCCCCGGGCTGGTCATCGCCTCCCCGGCACGGCCGGACGACGCGGCCGCCATGCTGCGCACCTGCCTGGCCGCGGCCGAGGCAGACGGCAGCGTGTGCGTGTTCCTGGAGCCGATCGCGCTCTATCACGCGCGCGACTTCCACGACCAGGGGGACGGGGGCTGGCGCCTGCCGTACGAGCCGCCGGAGCGATGGCCGCCGGTCACGTCCCGGTGGGGCAGGCCCGCACCCATGGTGACGGCTCCGACCTCACGATCATCTCGTTCGGAAATGGCGTGCGCATGAGCCTGCGCGCGGCCGCCCGGCTGGCAGCGGACGGGATCACCACCCGGGTCGTGGACCTGCGCTGGCTGGCGCCGCTGCCCTGCGACGCGATCCTGGCCGAGGCGCAGGCTACCGGGCGGGTGCTGATCGCCGACGAGACCCGCAAGACCGGCGGCGTGTCGGAAGGGATCATGGCGGCGCTGGCCGATGGCGGCTTCCCGGGCAGGCTCGCCCGCGTGACCAGCGAGGACAGTTTCGTGCCGCTAGGCGACGCCGCCTCCTGCGTGCTGCTGTCCGAGCAGGCCATCGAGGCAGCCGCACGGAAGCTGGTGAGCTGACCCGCGCGGCCCTATGCTGCTCAGGTGGCGATTTCCCGGCTGCCGCGATTCCTGGCCGGTATCGGCAATCTCGATCCTTCGCAACCGGGCGGCGGATTGCAGCCCGAGCTCGCCGATGTGGCCAGGCTGGCGCGGCGGCTGGCGCAACGGGCCGTGGCGGCTGCCAGGACGCAGGATGCGCCGGTAGCTTCGCTGCTGCGGGCCCATCTCGGGCCGCAGGCCGCCAGCCTGCCGGTCGCGAGCGGCTGCTGGCCCGCTTACGAGCACCTCAACCTGCAGCTCGCGGTGGACACCTGGCTGGCTGCCCCGGGGCGGACGCATGACCTGGCGGGGATTACCTGGCCGCTCCGGCAGCAGCCCCCCGGCCTCGCCGACCTGCTGGCCGGCGGCCCGGCCCGGGGCATGCCAGCGGCCGGGACCGGCAGCGTGCGCACGGTGGCGCTGCCCGCCGGGCCCGGCGGGGTCACCCGTTCCTGCGTGGAATGGGGCCTGTATCTGGTCACCAGCGACGGGCAGCAGACGGCGCTGCTGCTGCGGCCCGGCGGGCCCGGCAGCGGCGGCGGCCGGCCGGAACTGGTGCTGGAGGTCGCCGGGCCGCGGCAGCGCGACATCGACGCGGTCCTGGCCGAGATCAGGAAGCTGACCGTGACCCGCAGCGTGTTCCGCGGCCAGGTGATCGCCTTCGGCGCGGACGTGTTCGGGCCCGGCCATACCGGGCCGCTGACCTTCCTGGACCGCCCGGCGGTGCCGCGCGAGGAGGTCATCCTGCCGTCGGGCCTGCTGACCGGCATCGAGGCGCAGGTGCTCGGGATCGCCAGGCACGCCAGCCAGCTGCGGGCGAACGGCCAGCACCTCAAGCGCGGCATCCTGCTGCACGGGCCGCCCGGCACCGGCAAGACCCACACCGTCCGCTACCTGCTCGGCCGGTTGCCCGGCCGGACCGTGGTAGTGGTCACCGGGGAGGCGCTGCAGACGGTCAGGGAGGCCTGCGCGGTCGCCCGGGCGCTGCAGCCGTCGGTGGTGGTGGTCGAGGACGTGGACCTGATCGCCGAAGACCGCGGCGGCGGGCAGGCCGGGGCCCATCCGCTGCTGTTCCAGCTGCTCAACGAGATGGACGGGCTCGCGGCCGACGCCGACGTCACGTTCCTGCTCACCACCAACCGGGTCGACCTGCTCGAGCCAGCGCTGGCCGAGCGGCCAGGGCGGGTTGACCATGCGGCGCGGCTGCCGCTGCCGGACGCCCCGGCGCGCCGGCGGCTGCTGCGGCTGTACCGGGGAAGCCTGGACCTCGACCTGGCTCAGCCCGAAGCCGTGATCAGCCGCACCGACGGGGTAACCGCCTCGTTCATGAAGGAACTGCTGCGCCGCGCGGCGCTACGGGCCGCCGCCGACGGCGCGCCGGGCGACGCGGACGGCGACCGCGCCGCAGCGGAGGCGCCAGCCGGGGCAGCGGCAGCAGACGGGGCAGCGGCGGACGGGGCAGCGGCGGACGGGGCAGCGGCAGCGGCGGACGGGGCAGCGG
>JAIRTY010000333.1 GCA_031254715.1 Nocardiopsaceae bacterium
GCGACCAGGATGACGACGGCGGTGACATCCGCTCGCGCCGCTCCGGCCAGGAAGATTCCACGGGCAAGTCCCGCGGCAGGCCGGACACGGCCGCCGCCGCGCGGGTCTTCGACGCCGCCACCACCCGGCGCCGCTCAGTCGTGTTCGAGGAAGACGACGAGCTGGACGTGCCCGACTTCCTCAAGTAGTCCCGGGCCGGGGCGGGCGAGCCAGGCCTGGCCCGGCGCGTCATCATGGGGCTGTGACCAGCCCGAGATCCATGCCAGGCCCCTCGATACCGCCCGCGGCTGGCGGCCGCAGGGCCGAAATCGCCGTCCGCCTCGCCGCCGTCCGCGATCGCATCGCCGCCGCCTGCGCGGCCGCCGTCCGCGACCCCGGCGACGTGACCCTGATCGGGATCACCAAGACCTTCCCCGCGTCCGACGTGCGGCTGCTGTACGACCTGGGCGTCACGGACGTGGGGGAGAACCGCGACCAGGAGGCCGCGCCCAAGGCCGCCCAGTGCGCCGACCTGGCGCCGGGCCTCACCTGGCACTTCGTGGGCCAGCTGCAGACCAACAAGAGCGCCAGCGTGGCCTCCTACGCCGGCGTCGTCCACTCGGTGGACCGCGTCCGGCTGGTGCGGGCGCTGGGCAGGGACGCCCGCCGGGCCGGGCGGGTGATCACCTGCCTGGTACAGGCCAGCCTGGACGGCGACCCGGCCCGGGGCGGCGCGCTGGCGGCAGACGTCCCGGTCATCGCCCGCGCCCTGGCCGCTGAGGAAGGGCTGGTGCTGGGCGGCGTGATGGCGATGGCGCCGCTGGGAGCCGCGCCCGCCGCCGCGTTCGCGCCGCTGCCGGGCATCGCAGCCGTGGTGCGGGAGATCCGCCCGGAAGCACGGATCGTGTCGGCGGGAATGAGCGGGGACCTGGAGGATGCCATCGCGGCAGGCGCGACCCACGTCCGCGTCGGAACGGCCCTGCTCGGCGGCCGCCCGCCGGTCCGGTAACGGCCTGGCGGCCGATCGTCGCCGGCCGGTGGCGAGCAGGCGCGACACGCGGAGCGTAACGGCGTCGCCTCGGCGGCTCCGTCGCCCTTGTCAGGTAGTGTCCGACCCAGCGGGGCCGCATGACAGGGACGACGGAGGACTGACGGATGACCGGCGCGATGCACAAGATGGCGGTCTACCTCGGTCTGGTCGAGGACGAGCGTCAGTACGACGACGAGTACGACTCGTACGAGGAGTACGACGAGTACGACGACGCCGCCGGCCTTGACGAGGAACTGGCCGCAGGCCATGCCTATTCAGGCAACGGGGGACTCGTCCCGGCGGGCCTGCACGGCCGCGCGGAGGCGGGGAACGGCGCGGGCACGGCGGTGCGGGACCACGTGCGCCAGGCCACCGATCTCGCGCGTATCACCACGCTGCATCCGCGCACGTACAATGAGGCACGTACAATCGGGGAGCACTTCCGCGAGGGTACTCCGGTGATCATGAACCTGACCGAGATGGTCGACAGCGATGCCAAGCGTCTGGTCGACTTCGCGGCAGGCCTGATCTTCGGGCTGCGCGGAAGTATCGAGAGGGTCACCAACAAGGTCTTCCTGCTCTCCCCGGCGAACGTTGAGGTAACAGCGGAAGACAAGGCCCGGATGGCGGAAAGAGGGTTCTTCAATCAGAGCTGAGCGGGCGCCAATGCCCGACGCTCTGTAGATGAGCCTTCACAGCAGGCAACAGTACGGTTCAGCCGTGAGGGCAGGACGGGCTTGTGGGAATTGTCGTAGTAGTTCTGACGTACCTTCTGTGGCTGTATCTGCTTCTTCTGATAGGAAGACTGATTTTCAGCTGGATACAGGCTTTCTCCCGCTCCTGGAGGCCCACCGGACCGGTTCTGGTCGTCGCTGAGGCCGTGTTCACCGCGACCGATCCGCCGCTCCGATTGCTCAGGCGCTTCATCCCCGTCATCAGGCTCGGCACAGTTGCCTTGGACCTCAGCTTCATGGTGCTGTTCTTCCTGATACTTTTGCTGATCCGGGTCGTGCCACTGCTGTGATCAGGTACGGTCCGATAGGAACACACTCCAAGCGTGCCGAGGAGACGAGATGCCGCTGACGCCCGCTGATGTGCGGAACAAGCAGTTCAGCACCACCAGGCTCAGGCCCGGCTACGACGAGGAAGAGGTCGACGCCTTCCTCGACGAGGTTGAGGTGGAACTGGATCGGCTGATCCAGGAGAACGAAGAACTCCGGGCGAAGCTTGCCGAGTGCCTGCGGGGTGGCAAGGCGGGTATGGCCTCACTCGGTTCGCCGATGGCAGAGCCCGAGCCGGAGCTGATGGCGCCGGAGCCGGTCATGCCGGAGCCGGAGCGCCGGCCAGAGCCGGCGATGATGGGCATGCCGCCGGCCGAGGACAACATGGACACGGCCGCGCGCGTCCTGGCCCTGGCCCAGCAGACCGCCGACCAGGCGATCGCCGACGCGCGGCGCGAGGCCGACGAGACGCTCGGGCGCGCCAGGCGCGAGGCCGACGACATTCTCACCAAGTCCCGCCGCCAGTCCGAGCAGATCACCAGCGACGCCCGGGCGCGGGCGGAGGCCCTGGAGCGCGATGCCCAGGAGCGGCACCGTCAGGCCATGG
>JAIRTY010000399.1 GCA_031254715.1 Nocardiopsaceae bacterium
CCGGACATCGGCCGCGCGCCCGGCCGCGAGGGCACGCAGGCACCGCCCGCAGGCCCGCGCGGGCTTCGCCTGTCCCCGCGCCTGGCCGGCAGGCTCGGACAGATGCGGAGCCTCAGCCTGCTGGGCGTGCTCGGGTTGCTGGCGATCGCGGGAGTGGCCACCTCCGGCGGCCATTTCCTCAGCACCAGCAACGTGCTGAACATCCTCGTCAGCTCGTCGATCATCGGCGTGGTGACCGTCGGGATGACGTTCGTGATCATCGGCGGCGGGATCGACCTGTCCGTCGGCGGGCTGGTGGCGCTGTCGTCGGTGTGGGCGACCACCCTCGCCAGCCAGCAGCACGGCGCATGGGCAATGGTGGCCTGCGCGCTGCTGGTCGGGATGGGCGCCGGCATGGTCAACGGCCTGCTGATCGCGTTCGGCCGGCTGGTTCCCTTCATCGTCACGCTGGCCATGATGGTCGCCTCGCGAGGCCTGGCCGAAGCAATGTCCGGCAAGAAAACTCAGCTCGTCACAGTCCAGTCGATCAACAACATCGCAACAACTGACGTCTTCGGCATCCCCCTGCTCGTGATCATCTTCGCCGCGGTGGTCCTGGTCGGCTGGATCGTGCTGGAGCGAACCACGTTCGGCCGGCGCACCTTCGCCGTGGGCGGAAACACCGAGGCAACGCGGCTCGCCGGCATCGACGTCCGCCGGCACACGGTCCTGCTGTACGTCCTGTCCGGGCTGTGCTGCGGCATCGCGGCCATCATGATCATCGCCCTGACCACAACCGGCAGCAGCACCCACGGAAACCTCTACGAACTCGACGCGATTGCCGCGGTGATCATCGGTGGCACGCTGCTGACCGGCGGAAAGGGAACACTCGTTGGCTCCATCCTCGGTGCCCTCGTCTTCACCACGGTCACGAACATATTCGTCCTTAACAACCTGGCCGATGAAGTACAGAACATCGCGAAGGGCCTGATTATCGTCGCCGCCGTGCTCCTGCAGCGCCGCGGTACGTCATGAAAAGGCCACGGAAGATCCGGCGGGCCATACCCAGGCACCTCCATCCGCAAAGGAGCTCGTCATGACCAGATCGCGCGCAGCCGCCACCTCCCGCCGCGGTTTCCTCACCGGCGGCGTTACCGCCGGGGCTGGCGCCCTGCTCGCCGCCTGCACCGGCAACACGTCCAGCAGCAGCAACAACGCAGCGCAAACCAAAGCCGTCAGCAACAACGACAAGCCGGGCAAGCACGTGACGATCGGCTTCTCCGCACCACAGGCCGACCACGGGTGGATCGCCGCCATAAGCAAGAACGCCGCAGCTCAGGCGAAGCAGTACTCGGATGTCACATTCCAGCCGGTCGCGGCAACCAACGACGTGGCGACCCAGATCTCGTCGGTCAAGACGCTTATCACTAAGGGAGTCGATGCCATTGTCATGCTCCCGTTCGATGGCAAGGCGCTTACGCAGGTCGGCCTGCAGGCGATGAACGCCGGCATAGCTGTGGTCAACCTGGACCGGGTCTTCGACACCCCGCGCGCGTACCGGACCTGGATCGGGGGGAACAACTACGGCATGGGCCTGGCAGCCGGGCAATACATAGGCAACAGGCTGAAGCAGGAAGGGAAATCTCACCCCGTTATCGCCGAAGTGGCGGGCATCGACAATCTCCCGCTCACCCAGGACCGCAGCAAGGGCTTCCGCGATGCTCTTCGCTCTTTCGGTTACTCAGTGACCATCCGGCAGGCCGCGCAGTTCACGGTGGAGTCCGGGCAGAACGTCATGTCGAACATCCTCCAGGCGAAACCGCACATCGATGCGGTCTGGAACCACGACGACGATCAGGGAATCGGCGTCCTGGCCGCGATCAAGCAGGCCCATCGCTCGGAATTCTTCATGGTCGGCGGGGCCGGCTCGGCGAACATGATGCGCCTGATCAAGGCCGACAAATCGGTCGTGAAATGCACGGTGACCTATCCGCCGACGATGGCGTCCTCAGCGATCTCGCTCGCCCGGCTCATAGCCCAGGGAAAGGGCATGGCTGACCTCACCGAGCGCGAGGTGCCGGCGTACATCATGCTGTCGTCGGCCACCGTAACCAAGGCGAACGTCGACAAATACCTGCCACTCGGTTTCGAGTCGTGACGGAAGGACGGTCATGACCAGCCGGGACCCCGCCCGTGAGGACCTGCCCGAACTGGGCGTGGGCCTGGTCGGCTACGCGTTCATGGGTGCCGCTCACTCGCACGCGTGGCGGACCGCCGGACGGTTCTTCAACCTGCCGATGTCAGTGCGGATGAGGGCACTGTGCGGGCGCAGTCGCGAGCGTGTCGCCGCCGCCGCATCCAGGCTCGGCTGGAGTTCCTACGAGACCGACTGGAAGCAGTTGCTGGCGCGCGATGACATCCAGTTGGTGGACGTCTGCACACCGGGCGGCAGCCACGCGGAGATCGCGATTGCAGCGCTAGCCGCCGGAAAACACGTGATCTGCGAGAAGCCGCTGGCCAACACCGTGGCGGAGGCGCGGGCGATGGCCAGCGCAGCCAGGTCGGCGGCGGGCAGGGGAATCCGTTCGATGGTGGGATTCAATTACCGGAGGCTCCCGGCAGCCACCTTTGCCCGCGACCTCGTTGCGGCCGGCAAACTCGGCACGATCCGGCACGTCCGCGCCCACTACCTGCAGGACTGGATCGTCGACCCGGAATTCCCGCTGGTGTGGCGGCTACGGGCAGAGGAAGCAGGCAGCGGAGCCCTCGGCGACATCGGCACGCACATCATCGACCTCACTCAGTTCATCACCGGCCAGCACATAACTGGCGTATCCGGGCTGACCGAGACGTTCGTGAAAGACCGGCCGCTCCCGGCGGAGTCCCCGGGCCTGTCCGCGGCCGCTGGCGCGGCGGGGCGGGGCCTGGTCACCGTTGATGATGCGGCGCTGTTCCTGGCCCGGTTCGACGACGGCGCGGTGGCGACGTTCGAGGCGACCAGGTTCGCCACGGGCCGCAAGAACGGGCTGCAGATCGAGGTGAACGGCGATCGGGGCAGCCTGCAGTTCGATGTGGAACGGCTCAACGAGCTGCAGTACCTCGACGCGACCGAGGATCCGGTCATGCACGGGTTCCGGCGGATCATGGTCACCGAGCCCAGCCACCCGTATGCCGCAGCCTGGTGGCCCCCCGGTCACGCGCTTGGCTACGAACATTCGTTCATCCACCAGGTGAAGGATCTGGTTGAGGCAGTCGCCAACGGCGGGGACCTGGCCCCCTCCTTCGAGGACGGCCTGCAAGTCCAGCTCGTGCTCGACGCGGTCCAGCGCAGCGCGGCCAGCCGCGGCGAGTGGACAGTGGTGGAGGGCAGCGGGTTATGAACGCCGGGCGGGGATATGGCTCATCAGCTTCCGCACTGACCCAGGTAAGGAGGACCGATGCCACGACCGATCACCCTGTTCACTGGCCAATGGGCTGACCTGCCCTTCGAAGAGGTCTGCCGGCTGGCGGCAGGCTGGGGCTACGACGGCCTGGAGATCGCCTGCTGGGGCGACCATTTTGAAGTCGACAAGGCGCTCGGAGACGACGGCTATGTCGAGCGCACGCACGAGATCCTGAACAAGTACAACCTGGGCGTCTGGGCGGTGTCCAACCACCTTGCGGGGCAGGCGGTGTGCGACTACCCGATCGACGAGAGGCATAAGGCAATACTCCCGAAGCGCGTCTGGGGCGATGGCGATCCGGAAGGCGTGCGCCAGCGGGCAGCCGAGGAAATGAAAGACACTGCGCGTGCGGCCGCACGCCTCGGCGTATCTACCGTAATCGGGTTCACCGGCTCTTCCATCTGGTACACGGTCGCCATGTTCCCCCCGACCCCTGACGCCATGGTGCAGCGTGGCTTTGCTGATTTCGCTGACCGGTGGAACCCTATCCTCGACGTATTCGACGAGGTCGGGGTCCGATTCGCGCATGAGGTTCACCCGACCGAGATCGCATACGACTACTGGACGACGGTCCGCACGCTGGAGGCGATCGGTCACCGTCCGGCGTTCGGCCTTAATTTCGATCCATCTCACTTCGTCTGGCAGGATCTCGATCCTGTCGGTTTCCTCCTCGATTTCCATAACCGCATCTACCACGTCGACTGCAAGGACGCGAAGCGGCGGGTCAACGGGCGTAACGGCCGGCTCTCGTCCCACCTGCCCTGGGCTGACCTGCGCCGTGGGTGGGACTTCATCTCGACCGGGCGTGGTGACGTGCCATGGGAGGAGGTATTCCGGGCGCTGAACGCGATCGGCTACACGGGACCGATCTCCGTTGAGTGGGAGGACGCCGGGATGGACCGGCTACAAGGGGCGCCGGAGGCGCTGGAGTTCGTGCGCCGCCTAGCGGCAATCGAACCGCCCTCGGCAGCTTTCGACGCAGCTTTCTCAAACGCAGATTGAGTACTTCCCAAACGCGCCTGCGAGATCACGACGCTACTCTGACCTGTGTAAACAGTGGGCGCAACTGGGTTCGAACCAGTGACCCCTCGCTTGTAAGGCGAGTGCTCTACCCCTGAGCTATGCGCCCGCGCCCTGGCGGCCGGTGACGGCCGGGCGTGACCGGGCACAGCGTACCCGCTGAGCGGGCGGCTGCCGGGCAGACGGACGCACGCTCACCCGGGACGCCGCAGCGCTGAACACCGCAGAGCTACACCTCGGCACCAGTCCGGCGGCCGAGCACCCGTTCCAGCGCCCGGGACACCTCCTCCGCCAGCCCTGACGGCTCCCCTGCGGCACCGTCCGAACCGGCCTCGGCCGGCTCGGCGACGAAACCGCAGTCGCGGCACTCGACCTCGCCCAGCCGCCTGACCAGCCGGGTGCTGTGGCACCGGGCGCACCGGTCGAGGTCGGCCGCCCAGTCGTGGCTGCCCTGGCAGTCGGGGCACACCAGCACCTGCTGGTTGCTCCGGACCCCCCGCTTCCAGGGGCTCGCCCCGCGAGCCGGGTCCACCTGCCGCGCGCCGCAGCGGTAACAGGGCATCGGATCCTTCCCCCGCCGGAACCCCTCCCCCGGGTTACGACAGGCCGCTGAGCACCTTCTGGTACTCGGCGACGCTGCGCGCCTCGGGGATCGGGTTGACGACCGTCCAGCGGACGACGCCGGCCTTGTCGATGATGAACGTGCCACGGGTGGCGACGCCCATGTTCTCGTCGAACACACCGTAGAGCTTCGCGACCCCGCCGTGGGGCCAGAAATCAGACAACAGCCGGAATGTGAACTTGTCGCGATCTGCCCAGGTGCGCAGGACGAACGACGAGTCCACCGACACCGCGAGCAGTTCCACGTCGTCGCGCGTCACCTCGGGGAAATCGTCCCGGATGGCACACAGCTCGCCGGTGCAGACGCCGCTGAACGCGAGCGGGTAGAACACCAGTACCACGTTCTTGCTGCCCCGGAACTCCGACAGCCGGACCGGCGTGCCGTGCTGGTCTTTGAGCTCGAAATCGGGTGCTTCCTGGCCGACCTCGATCGCCATGTGGTGATCCTTTCGCGGATGGGGAACCGCAGGACGAACACAGTCTGCCACCCGCGGCCGGCTCCCGGAGCCCGGGCTCGTTACGCCCGCGCGGACGGCAGTCAGCCGGCCGCGGGCGGGCACACGCTGCCTGCCCGTTCGAACGGAAAATACGGCGCGGCGGTTCAGCGACGCGGCACCCGCGCCGCCATCGGGTCTCGGCGGGTCAGGGGCGCCGCCATCGCGTCCCCGCGGGTCAGCGGCGCGACTTCGGCGCCGCCAGCCGCGTCCCCAGCCAGTCCCGGCCCGCGCTCACGCTGGAAGTCTGGGACAGGCCCGCCGTCGGGACGACCTCCCCGATCTCGCTGGGCTCCACATACCGGTCCCGCCCCGCCTTCGGGGTGAGGAGCCAGATGTTCCCACCGTCGGTCAGCGGCGTGAGCGCATCAACCAGCGCCTCGAACAGGTCCCCGTCCCCGTCCCGCCACCAGAGCAGGACAACATCGACGACGTCCTCGTAGTCCTCCCCCACCAGTTCTACGTCCTGCAGCTCCCTGATTGCCTGCCGCAGCTGCTCGTCGCAGTCATCGTCGTAGCCGATTTCCTGCACCACCTGGCCCGGCTTGATACCGAGCCGCTCGGCCAGGCCCCCCCGTTCCTGCGCCTGGCGCGCGGTCGCGCTCACGTACGTCCTCCTCAATCCCTTCCTCGCGGCCGGGGCCGCGTCAGCACTTCTTGATTGGCACAGTCCACACTGGGTCGGGCTCGTGCGCAAGTGCTAAACGGCCTCGAACCCAAATCCGCAGTGCTCGCGGCCCGCTCAGGGGCGGGAATTCCGCCCGGCGAGCTAGCCGAGGAACGAAAGCCGGACCTGACGGTCTGGATTGTCAACATTCAGGTCGATCAGGGCGATTGACTGCCACGTGCCCAGCGCCATCCGCCCGCCCAGCACCGGCACGGTCACCTCCGACGGCACCAGTGCCGGCATGACATGGCTGCGGCCGTGCCCGCGCGAGCCGTGCGCGTGCCGCCACCGGTCGTCCGCTGGCAGTACCTCGGCCAGCACCGCCAGCAGGTCCGCCTCGCTCCCCGACCCGAGCTCCATCAGCGCCAGCCCCGCGGTCGCGTGCGGCACGAACACGTTCAGCAGCCCGTCCCCGCCGTCCGCCGCCGCCGCGGTGAACCGCGCGCACTCACCCGTGATGTCGAGGACGCGCTCGCTGCTACCGGTCCGGACCCGGATGATCTCGGATTTCATACCGAACGAGATTCGTCCTCCCAGCGCCCGCGCGCAAGCCGGGCCGCCCCGGGCATGGCAGGCCGATCCTGGCGGCCGCGAGCCCGGCGGGCCTCACTTCCGCTTGGCGGTCTTACTTCCGCTTGGCGGCCTTGCCGGCCTTGCTGGCGCTGCCGCCCCGGCCGCTGCCCGCCTTGCTGGCCCGGCTGCTCGTCTTTCTCGGCGGGCGCTCCACGATCGCGTCCGGACCAGGGAACACCAGGCCGGTGTGCCCGTCGCTGAACCGGACCAGGTAGGGCGGCTCCCCCGACTTGCCCTTGATCTCCATGATCTCGCCGGTTTTGTCTGGATCATCTACTTTTGCACCGTGGATACGCAGGACATCGCCTACTGCCGCCTGCAATCCGACCACCCCTTTCGCCTCACCTGTCAGCACATAGGCTGGATAGTGTGCCACCGCGCGTACGCCCTCGGCCTACCCAGGTTCGCACGCCCCACCACCCCGGTGAAGGGGGCGCGCCCCGCCCGCCGGGAGGCGGCGTGGCTACCGGCAGGTAGGGATGCGTGAGGCAGGCACGCGTACCAGAATTGGTCTGGACAACTGGTACTGGACGACACACCAGGGACGGGCGGTCACCCGCTGCCCTTCCCACCCAGCGCGGCGGTGACCAGCCGCCCGGAACGCGAGAGGCATGATTACCCGTGGCTGCCGGACGCCAGCGTTTCTCCATCATCAGCGACGGACTACCGACCCAGCTGCCGGACATCGATCCTGACGAGACCCGGGAATGGGTCGACTCGTTCGATGACGTGGTGCGCACCCGCGGCCGCTCCCGCGCCCGCTACGTGATGCTGCGGCTGCTGGAACGCGCCCGCGAGCAGCAGGTCGGGGTGCCCGGGCTGCGGAGCACCGACTACATCAACACGATCCCGCCGGAGCGGGAGCCCTGGTTCCCCGGCGACGAGTACGTCGAGCGGCGGATCCGCGCCTACATCCGGTGGAACGCGGCCATCATGGTGTCCCGCGCCAACCACCCGCCGCTCGGAGTCGGCGGGCACATCGCCACCTA
>JAIRTY010000005.1 GCA_031254715.1 Nocardiopsaceae bacterium
CGAGGGCATCCGCTCCCCGTCCCAGGAGACTTTCGGACCACCCTGCGGCGATTGGATCGCCGTCTGGAGACCCTGGTCCCACACCAGCGGCCACTCCAGCGCTTTGCCCCAGAAGAACCCGGCCTCACGCGAACCTGCGCACGTGATCTCGGCCATGAACGCGCAGCCCGCCAGGTACTTGTTGCCCGGCTCGATCACGCAGAATTCGTTGCCTTCGGGGTCGGCGAGCACGATATGGCCCTCTTCCGGGCGCTGGCCAACGTCGACATGCCGGGCGCCGAGCCCGAGCGCCTTCGCTACTGTGTGCTGCTGATCCTCGGCGGACACGCTGGTCAGATGGAGATGCCTCTCGTTCTGGCAGGACTTCTGCTCCTGCGCTGGAAGAAAGTGGAACCCGAACCCGGCGTCATCCCCCGGCACCAGCGCGGCGCCATCATGCGGATCGGCGGCCAGCTTCCAGCCGAGCAGGTCGCCCCAGAAGCGCGCCAGCCGAAGCGGGTCGGCCGAGTCGAAGCTCACCGCCAGGAGCCGACACGTCATCTCGCCGAACCTCCGATCTCGCCATCAGCAATGGTGCCTTTGCATAGCCGCCGACCGTCTGAGCGAACGTTAGGGCACGCCTCCTGCCCCGCCAAGCGAATAAATAGCCTGGCGTCTGAGCCTCACCCGGCAGGCATCCGGTACTGCGCGGAACCCGTCTTCCTCGCCGCACGATTGTCCAACTCGCGGCCACCGCGTCGAGGGCGCTCCCTGCGGTCGCGTCGCATGCGATCGGCTGCGCCGACCCTCGACCAAGCATTGACCCGGCGACCGCTCCCAAGGGGAGGCGCCTATCGCGGAAGATGGAGCAGGCAAGCAAGAGCGCTAGATCCCGGCGAGCGAGATGATGTGACCAAGACCAGCCACACCGTCAGCACCCAGACGATGACCTCCAAAGGGTGGTAACCGTGGCAGACGTCACGCCGGGGCACGAGCCGGCCAGGGCAGAGTTCGAGGTCCGGCCCGCGGAGGAAGATGACCGCATCCCGCTGACGATCGTGTTCGCAGCCGTTGCCGGGGAACGCGACGGCATCGCCTCCGAGCCGCCGGTGGACATCGAGGCAAGCGCCGCGAGCGCGGACCTGGACAGCATCATCGTCGCGGTCGCAGGGAACCAGATCGTGGGGTCGATCGGCATCGACCGGAGCCGATATGGATTCGGCGAGATCGGGATGGTAGTCGCACGCGAGTGGCGCGGACGTGGAGCCGGCTCGGCACTGCTCGCGGCAGCGATCGAGTGGGCACGCGAGCACGGCCTGCACAAGCTGAGCCTCAGCGTCTTCCCGCACAACGCCGCCGCGATCGCGCTCTACCGTAAGTTCGGCTTCGTGGAAGAGGGGCGGCGCGTCAGGCACTACCGGCGCGCCAGCGGCGAGTTGTGGGACGCCATCGAGATGGGGCTCCCACTGTGACCCGCGCCATGTGCCTGCTGCTGACCAGACGAATCGAGGCGAATACGTCGCTTCGCAGGCAGGTCGTCAGCGGAAGCCCGATGCTTCACAGGCGGTCAGGAAGGACGCGGCCAGCTCTGCCGGTCGGCAGCGCCGCTGGGCCTCAGCGAAGCTGGCCCATTCGAATCTGTCGTGTTCTTCCCCGTCTACAACCACCTCTGTGCCCCAGGGCACTTCCAGGGCAAACACGGCCCAGTCAACGTCACCGGTCACCACCGGCCGTGGCGAGACACTCCAGCCGATCTCCTCGCGCAGTTCGCGGGCCACGCACGCGGTCAGGTCCTCGCCCGGCTTGCGTGATCCGGTCGGCGGGGTCCATGCCCAGTCACCCTCGCGGGCAGGGCCGCCATGATGTGCCCGGTGCAGTAGGAGATACCGCCATCCTTCTGGTGCCCGGCTGGCGACCACCGTCGTCGCCCCATGCGGACGCTCACGGCTGACCGGCTCACCGTCCCAGGTGGTGAACTCTCGCGGGCCGCCGGAGTCAGCCATAGGCTCATTCTCGCCGACCTCGCCGCCGTGGGCCATACAACAGTGCAGGCAGCGATCATGACCCAGCACGGCGGACCTTCGTAGCCGCTGCGACGCCGCTGCGCGAAGGCTTCACCAGCTTTGCCCCGGTGGCCACTCACATGGTTTCGGCGCCTATCGGGAAGACGGGCAGGACTAGGACCCGGGGTGCTGCATGTTAGCGTGCGCAAACCGCTCCTGGAGTGCGGGGAGTCCCGCCCGGCGCATGAAGAACCAGCGGATTCGCCAAAGAGATGGAAACCCAGCGGGTAAAAATCAGGAAACGTTCCTCGACGGAAACCGAGTCAATATGCACCCAGCTGTTGCTGGCGTAGCAATGACTGTCCGTGCGTACGGGGATGCCGATCACAGCCCCCGAACCCAGCCGGTAGCTCTTAAAGGGCCGGCTTGCGAAGCTGTGTGTCAGTTGGTACCGCGGGGATCCGGCCCGGACCAGGGGCCAGGGGTTTCCCACCCGGACAGTCTCGATCGTGACCGCCTCCGGGCCGCTGTTCCGAATGTTCACCCAGACGGTGAACGGCCCTTTTTGCGATGGGATATAAATCTCTGCCGTACTCGCCGCGAAGGTGTTCACGTTGCGGATCCCGGCTGCACCTGACACGGCCGAGCCCGCGCCTCCGGGAACAAGAGGTTGGTACGTGCCAGCCAGCACGGCGAGCACGATCCCAGCCGCAGCGACAAGCGCAAGCGATGCCAGGACGAGCCACCGCCAGCCACGCCAAAAAACGCGCCGTCCAAGCGGCCGGGTCACAGCCGGGGGCTGAGCACCCTGACCCTGATCGCCGAGCTGGCCCGCCGTGCTCATCGGCGCCTCCACCGCTCCGCTGCCCCGAAGCGTACGGGAGAGACGGCGGCGTGAACAGTGGCAATTCGCGGCCACGACGCCATCACCGCCAGCCCCCGCAGCCGGTCATGATGTTCGTCATAGCGGTCCGCTGACACCGGGATCTACCGTCCAAGACCGGCGGCGCGCCAGACTGCTGATGTTCAGAGCGCGGCAGCCGGCCGGTACGCGGGCGCGGACCGGGAGACAGCGGACCGGGAGACAGCGGACCGGGAGATAGCGGAGGGCAGATGACACAACCGGCTTTCGGCAAGGAGCGAACAGCGCTCCTGGACTGGCTGGGCAATCACCGTAAGCACGTGCTCGGTATCCTGGCGGGCCTGCCGGATGATGCCCTTCGGCGGGCCGTACTGCCCTCGGGATGGACGTGCCTCGGGCTGGTGCGCCACCTTGCCGTCGATGTGGAGCGGTTCTGGTTCCGCGGCGTGGCCGCTGGTGAGGCGATCGACTTCAACGACTCCACCGGCTGGCAGCCCTCACCGGACGAGCCAGCCGGGGCCGTGCTCGAACTGTACCGGCAGGAAATAAAGCGAGCCGACGCGATCCTGGCAGTTATCGACCTGGACGCACCGCCGGTCACGTGGCCGGAATACTTCACCGATTGGCACCTCGACGACGTGCGGGGGATCATCCTGCACGTCATCGGGGAGACCGCTGTACACGCAGGTCACCTCGATGCAGTGCGCGAGCTGATCGATGGCCGTACCTGGCTGGGCGAGCCCGTTTCACGCGTTCCCCGCGACTGACCAGGACTACGCACTCCGATACGGACGCTGGTGACCTCGTGACGGACTGGGAAAGGAAGATCGGCGCAATGACGCTGTTCGTCCCGGATCTTGACCGTGCCCGGGAGTTTTACCGGGACGCCCTCGGCCTGGACGCGCACGATTTGGGCGACGGCACAGCAATGGTGCCGCTGACGGACATGTTCGTATTTTTGCGCAAAGTCGCGAAAGCGCAGGAACCGCTTCCCGAGATCCTCCAAGAGGCAAAGAACGGGGCCCGGCAATTCGCCATTATCGTCGATGACGTCGACGCCGTAAGCTCCGAGCTGACCGGGCGCGGGGTGAAGCTGGTCAGCGGCCCGGCCGATCGCGCCTGGGGCATGCGGACGATCACCTTCGCCGATCCGGGTGGCCACATCTGGGAGATCGCTCAGGAAGT
The DNA here is from genome assembly GCA_031254715.1 of Nocardiopsaceae bacterium. GTDB lineage: Bacteria > Actinomycetota > Actinomycetes > Streptosporangiales > Streptosporangiaceae > JAIRTY01. Next base: position 4,030 of record JAIRTY010000005.1, read on the forward strand.
GCGCAGCGCCGGCAGCTGAGCACCACACGCGTCAAGAACTACCGCTGCTGCGGAAGCGCCGCAGCGGTGACCGGGCCGCCACCGCGCCGGGCGGGTCGGCGTTAGCCATCTCGGTCAGCTGGTCGAGCAACGGGCCGATCCGGAGCCCTGCCTGCGCGCTGTGACGGAAGGGGCTGTCCGGGTTCACGGCGTAGCGGGTCCGCCGCCCGATCCGGGTCCGGCTGATGTAACCCGCGGCCTCCAGGTCGGAAACGATCGCCTGCACGCTGCGTTCGGTCAGGTCAACGGCCGAGCCTATGTCGCGGATCCGGACATTGGGGTTGCGGGCGATCTCCACCAGCACATGACCGTGCCCGGTCAGCAGCGTCCAGCTCCCGCCCCGTTCATCAGGCAACTCCATGTTCAGGAGCATATTCTCAAGCGACAGATGTCACGAGTCCGAACACATGAAGTTTTTCTCGTTATTCTATTGACCGACCTAACGTGGGTGCCGCATGCTGAACGACAGAGCCACCTTGACGACGCAGGATGGCTGCCGTGACGGCGCGACTGTCGAGGCAGGTGCTGATGTCGGACGGCTCGCTGCACCAGTACCCCACCGGGCATGGACCGCGGACCGTTGTGGTCACGCTGCCCGTCCAGATCGACATCGCCAACAGCGGGCAGGTCCACGATGTCCTCGTCGGGTCCCTGGGCGGCGGGGCAGCGGTCCTCATCGCCGATGGGACCGGAACGACCTTCTGCGATTGCGCCGGAGTGAGCGCGCTGACCCGTGCTCACCACCAGGCGGCCGCCACCGGGGCACAGCTGCGGGTGGCAGCCTGCCCTGCGGTACTGCGCATCCTCGAGCTGACCGGCGCCGATGACCTCCTGGATACCTACCCCACCGTGGCGGCAGCGCTGGACGGAGACCAGCGCCCAGCCGACGGCAACGACGACGGCAGCGGTGACAGCGACCGCCAACCCCGGCGCCTGCCTTCACCAAGCAGCGGCCCAAGAGGGTCCTATGGCTGATCGCAGGAAGTGCGAACAGTGCGGCGCGGTGTTCCTGCCGCGCCGCGAGCATGCCCGGTTCTGCGGCGTCGGCTGCCGGGACACCTGGAACGCTGCGCGCACGGGCGATCCGCTGGTCGCCGCGAGCACCCTGTTGTGGTCGGTCACTGCGATGAGTCACGCGACTGGGCGGCTTCCCCGGATAGGGACCTGGGACCACGTCCGCGCATATGCCGTGATCGGGGAGGCGGTGTGGTGGGTCACCCTGGTCGACGCCACGCTGGTGCGCCACCATGCTGAGGTCTACGACGCCGTG
>JAIRTY010000221.1 GCA_031254715.1 Nocardiopsaceae bacterium
GCATGCCTGGCTATGCAGCCCGTAAGTTCCTGCCGGTGCCCTGACTGAAGCCCGGACTCCCCGGGGCAGCGCTGACATGCATGGCTGTTAGCGCTGCCCCGCGGCCCAGCACCCGGGCAGCTCACCCGCTGGCACGCGGCAGCCGGGTCCCGCACCTGATACGGGAATAGGACGCCACCCGGAAGGAAAGGCGAATGGTCAATATCTGGGTACCTCCAGACGGTGGATACATCACCCGCGCGATCATCTTCATTCTTGTCCTGGCGGTGATGGCAGGCATCGCCCAGCGGATCACGAATATAGACAGGCGACTCCGGGGCGGGCTGCTCGCGCTTGTCGTAGCAGTCAGCGTGGGCATCCACGTCGGCCTCGCTCCCGAGCACCTCCAGGAGATGCCGAGGCTGGGCGAGTCGTTCATCCTCGCCTCGGCGGTGGGCGGTGTGATCGCCATCGCGCTGCTCGCGCGTCCCGGCGACCGTCGGATCGCGGCCGCCGCCGGGATCTTTTGTCTCGGAGAGATAGTTGCCTGGCTCCTGTTCGTGATGATTCCCGTGCCGTTCTTTCCGGGGACGCCAGAGCAGGTGGAGACGATCGCGGTCATCTCCAAGGCGGTCGAAGCGGTCGGGGTCGTGCTCGCTGTGGGACTTGTCGGCTCGCCGCTATCCCTCCTGCGCTCGCCGGGATCGTCCGGGCAGGCGATTGCTCGCGAGCCTGCCGGGGCGGCCGGGAACAGGTGGCCCGACGGTCACCAGGGACTGCCACCGAACGCCAACGGAAAACGGGACAGCCTCGTGCGGTGAGTGCGACCGGGTTATGCCGCGTCGTGGAAGACAAGGCCGAGGGTGTGCCGCCGCCCGGACCGGACGGTGCTCACGCCGTGCCGCATCGGCGCGACCGACCAGCCGCGCCTGCTGGCCACCGGCCGGTCGCGGGTGGTGAACACCAGCGCGTGGCCCTGCGGGATGGTCATGGCGGATCCGCGCGACTGCGCCCGCGGGCGCTGCTCGGTCATGATGAACTCGCCGCCGGTGTAGTCCGCGCCGGGGGCGTCGAGGCCGATCACGACCTGGAGCGGGAAGAGCATCTCGCCGAACACGTCCCGGTGCAGCGCGTTCCAGTCGCCGGCCCGGTAGCGCAGCAGGATCTGAGCGGACCTGGCCTGACCGGCCTGGTGGCAGCGGGCCACCCACTCCGCCAGCGTGTCCGGCCACGGCGCCGGCTGGCCGAGCCGGGCTGCCCAGTCCCTGGCGACCGGCAGCAGCCGCGGGTAGAACGTCTCCCGCAGCTCGCGCACCACCTCCGGCAGGTCGTGGGTGAAGTACCGGTACTCGCCGGAGCCGAACCGGTGCCTTGCCATGTCCACGGTCGAGCGGAAGCACCCGTCCCGCTCGTACACCCCGGCGATGGCGTGGCACTCGCCGGGGGCCAGCAGCTGGCCAGTGAGCGCGCTGCCGTGCTCATCCAGCTCTGCGTCCAGTGCGCCCCAGTCCTGCCCTGCCACGCGGCCGGCCACCGGCGTATCGGCGGTCATCATCGCCTGCGTCCCCTTCCTTCCTGGTATCTCCACACTGACCTGCGGCGGCCGGGGTTGCTGGCGGGATCCGGACCTCGCGCCCGGCGGGCGGCCGGAAAGTGTCGTACCCGTGTGCTGGAGTCGAGGGGAGAGCCGGCGGAGGTGCCTCGTGATGCGCGGAAAAATTCTTTGACCGGGTCCGCGGGGACGGAATACCTTTGAGCCGCTCAACTGTTGAGCGAATCAGGAGACAGCGGGGGAACGGCCGGCGAGCCCGGCACCTGGAGCGGAGCAGCGGAAGGGAGGCGGCCATGGGCTGGTGCCCCGAGGACGGCGACGAACTCGACCAGGAGCTGTTTGACGCCATGGCCGAGTTCCTGGGCCAGCTGCTGCGGCAGGGAGGCAGGCTGGCCGAGGAGTTCGGCGTGCCGATCTTCGCCATCAAGGCGCTCCACCGGCTGGGAACCCCGGTCACGATGAAGGAGCTCGGCCGGCAGCTCCACTGCGACCCGTCGTTCGTCACGATGATCGCGGACACGCTGGAGGAGCGCGGGCTGGCGCGGCGCGAGCCCAACCCCGGGGACCGCCGTCTCAAGAACCTTGTGCTCACCGACCGCGGCCTGGAACTGAAGCGGAAGGTGGAGCGGGCACTGGTCGGGCAGATGCCGTGGTCAGGCGCACTCGACCGGGACGAGCGGGCGCATCTGCTGAGGCTGATCTGCAAGGTGACCGGCGCTGCGGCCGCCAGGCAGGCCGGGGACGCGCCAACGGGGGAAGCGGGGGAGGTGAGCGACACCGGACACGAAGCTTCGCTGGCCGTCAGCTGACCACCGGAGCCGGAAATGCGGGGACCAGCGGCCGTGCGCCGCGAGCAGTCATAGCTGAGAAAACTTTCATCACACGCAGCGGGGCCTTCTCGGGTCGCGGCGCAGGATCCGCGCGCCCTGAGAAAGGGTTAGGAGTCAACTTTGTCCTCGGCGCAATCGGTACCCAGGCGGGCGCGAACACCAGCCGCAACCGGCGGCGGCGGCCAACGCCGTCTCGGCCTGGCGCTCTTCGTCATCGCCACCGCCCAGCTCATGGTCGTGCTCGACGCGGCCATCGTGAACGTGGCCTTGCCACACATCCAGCGGGCACTCGGCTTCTCCGGCAGCGGCCTGGAATGGGTCGTCACCGCGTACGCGGTTACGTTCGGCGGGCTGCTGCTGCTCGGCGGGCGCTCCGGCGACCTGCTCGGCCGCCGCAAGATCTTCATCACGGGGCTGCTGCTGTTCTCGGCCGCCTCCCTGCTGGGCGGGTTCGCCACCACCGGGGCGTGGCTGCTGGCGGCCCGGGCGGTGCAGGGCGTGGGCGGCGCGATGGTCGCGCCTACCGCGCTGGCCCTGATCACCACCACTTTCCCGGAAGGGCCGCCCCGCAACCGGGCGATGGGCGTGTACGCCGCGATGAGCGGCGGCGGCGCCGCGGTCGGCCTGGTGGCCGGCGGCCTGCTCACCACCTACCTGTCCTGGCGATGGGTCATGTTCGTGAACGTGCCCATCGGGATCCTGGTGGCGCTGGTGGCACCGTACGTGCTGGCCGAATCGGAGCGCCGGCGCGGCCGGTTCGACCTGCCCGGCGCGATCACCGGCACCGGCGCGGTCGCGCTGCTGGTCTACGGCCTGTCCAACGCGACCACCAGCTCCGCGGGCGTCTCCCACTGGGGTGACACCAAGGTGATCGCGTCGCTCACGGCGGCCGCCGCGCTGCTGATCAGCTTCGTGCTGATCGAACGGCGCAGCCGGCACGCGCTGCTGCCGCTGCGGCTGCTGGCCAACCGCAGCCGGTCCGGCGCGTACCTGATCATGCTGTGCCTGGCCACCGCGATGTTCGGGATCTTCTTCTTCCTGACGATCTTCGTCCAGGAGGTGCTCGGCTTCAGCGCGCTGCGCGCCGGGCTGGCTTCCCTGCCGTTCGCCGCGATGATCGTGGTGATGTCGGGGATTGTGTCGCGGCTGATCACCCGGACCGGCGCCCGGCCGCTCATGCTGACGGGATCGGCGGTCGCGGCCGGCGGCATGTTCTGGTTCGGGCAGCTCACCGCGCACAGCAGCTACCTGGGCGGCATTCTGGGCCCGATGCTGGTCACCTCGGTCGGCCTGGGCATGATGTTCGTGCCGCTGTCGCTGGTCGCCCTGAACCGGGTGCGCGGTGAGGACTCCGGCGTCGCTTCCAGCCTGCTCAACACCGGCCAGCAGGTCGGCGGCGCGATCGGGCTGGCCGCGCTCGGGACGGTCACCTGGACCGCGGTCGCGAACAGCATCAAGCACCAGGCCGCTGCGGCCGCTGCGGCCGCCGCGCGGGCGGGCCACCCGGTGCCGGCCGCCAAGGGCGGCTCCGTGCCGGCCGCGATGGTGCACCAGGCGCTGGCGACCGGGATCTCGCGCGGGTTCCTGGTGGCGGCCGGGATCGCCGTGCTGGCCCTGGTGGTCGTGGCCGTCACGATCCGGGTCCGGCGCAGCGACCTCTCCGGTGCCGCGGCGGCGCCCGCACCGGAGGCGGCGGGGGAACCGGTCCGCGATCCGGTCCGGGTCCTCGAGCAGGCCGCACTCTCGGAGGTCAGCGCCGCCGCCGAGTAGGCAGTTCCGGTCAGCGGGCGGGCCGCCGGCAACCCCGGCGGCCCGCCCGCAGGCATGCGCGGCGCAGCAGGCCCAGGATCTGCGAGACTCGCCCTGACGGAGGCTGCGATGGACGACTACACCTGGGCCGATGACATCGGCGCCGTGAGCCTGGCTGAGCTCTCGAACCTGTACCGGGTCGCGCCGCTGGGCGACAAGCCACCCGAGGCGCTTGCGATGGTGTTCGGCAACAGCATGTTCGCGTGCTTCGCCTATCGCGGCGAGGTCCTGGCCGGTGCCGGCCGGGTGCTGGCCGACGGGCTCGACTGCGCCTACCTCGCCGATGTGGCGGTCCACCCGGATCATCAGGGGCGCGGCCTCGGCACCGAGATCATCCGCCGTCTGGTGGCGCTCTCCCGCGGGCACAAGAAGATCATCCTGTACGCCAACCCCGGCGCCGAGCCCTTCTACGAGCGGCTCGGCTTCCTCCGCATGAACACGGCGATGGCGATCTGGCGCGACCAGGCCCGGGCGATCGAGACCGGGCTGCTGCGACCGGGGCCCTGACGCTGCCGGCCGGGCCGCGAGTCCGGCCCCGCCAGCTGAACCGCCCGGCCGTTAGCTGACCGGAGGCGGCGTCCCCTGCGCGCTCGCTGCCAGTCCCATGTCCCAGCCGCAGGCCAGGCACGCGTGCTGGAAGGCGGACCGGGCGAACTCCAGCCCGGTGGCATGCGGATCGGCGCTCGCCACCACGTCGTCCCAGTCCAGGACGTATTCCCCCACCCCGGCCTCCCACCGGGCGGCGGACGGCGACAGCGGCAGGCTGTCGAACCCCGGCGGCGCCGGGTGCGCGTAGGCGTAGAAGGCCGCCTTGCCGTAGCGGGCATCGCCGGGCCACCAGCCCACCGCGACCTCCTGCGCGTCCATGGCGTTGCGGGAGATGAAATCGTCGGCCGGAGGATCGGCGGGCACGCCGGAGAACAGGTTCACCGCCAGGTCGAACGATCCCCACCAGGCGTTGACCTGGGTGGACCGGCCGCGGTACGGGGCCCGGAACGCCGTCAGCACCTGCGCCGCCCTGGTCGCCATCGCGAAGTACAGCGCGGCCGGGCCCGGGTCGTAGCGGGCGTGCTCGAAGTCCCGGTCCAGCGGCACCGTCCACGGAACCTCGGCGGGCGCCGGGTCGATCGTCACCGGCCCGCCCAGGCGGCTCACCGCCGCCAGCACGTCCCTGGTCACGTCCGCGACCGGCCGGTCGGGAGTGAGCGGGATCCGCTCCGAGCGCCCGTCGCTGTGGTCGGCCACCGCCGCATGCGCCCGCAGGTCGAGGGCGACAGCCAGCGCGCCGGAGCCGTCGGGAGCCGGCAGCGGCGCCGTTTCCCAGCCCCGCGCGGTCAGCCGCAGCGCCGTGTGCTGAAGCTGCGGCTCAGCCGGGGCGAGCCGGACCGCCAGCTTGCCGAGCACCTGGGTGTGCGCGTGCAGCGTGTCACAGGTCTCCTGCCACTGCCCGTACCCGAGCGCGGGCCACCCCGAGGACATGCCAGTACGCTATCCGGCCTGCCAGCACCGATCCATCACTGCCCCGCCGGCAGGTGAACCCGGGAGAGTCCGGGACGGGGCAGGAAGATCTGTCCATCACAGGGTTTGAAGTAGGAGATTCTTCGCTCTAGCCTCAGATGACAGAATTTGTTACTGGCTAGCGTGGGCGGAGTGGTGATGGGGCACGAGGCTGGCAGGAGCGGCACACCGATGTGGTCTGGCAGCACGGGAGGAGCGGTCATGGGACCGGGGACCAGCGGGAACCCAGCACCGGGAGGGCCGGAGCAGGTCCGGGCGCGGCTGGCCAGGCACGTGCTCACCGATGGCTTTCATCTCATCTTGGACCTGCGCCGCAGCAGCGGCTGCTGGCTGACCGACGCCCGCACCGGCGAGCGGTACCTGGACCTGTACTCGTTCTTCGCGTCCTCCCCGCTCGGCATCAACCCGCCGGACGTCACCGAAGATCCGGAGTTCATGCGCACGCTGGCCGAGGCCGCCGCGAACAAGCCCACCAACCCCGACATCTACACCGAGCACTACGCGGACTTCGCCGACACCTTCGCCCGGGTGCTCGGTGACCCGGCACTGCCGCACCTGTTCTTCATCGAGGGCGGCGCCCTCGCCGTCGAGAACGCGCTGAAGTGCGCGTTCGACTGGAAGAGCCGGCAGAACGAGGCCCACGGCCGCTCTCCGCGGCTGGGCACGAAGGTGATGCACCTGACCCAGGCCTTCCACGGCCGCAGCGGCTACACGCTGTCGCTCACGAACACCGACCCGGTGAAGACCGAGCGCTTCCCCGTCTTCGGCTGGCCCCGCATCGAGGTGCCGGCCATCACCTTCCCGCTCGCCGAGCACCTGGGCGAGGTGACGGCCGCCGAGCAGCGCGCGCTCGGCCAGGCAGCGGCGGCGTTCCGCGAGCACCCGCACGACATCGCCTGCTTCATCGCCGAGCCGATCCAGGGCGAGGGCGGGGACAACCACATGCGCGCCGAGTTCCTGCAGGCCATGCAGCAGCTGTGCCTGGACAACGAGGCGCTGTTCGTGCTCGACGAGGTGCAGACCGGGGTCGGGCTGACCGGCACCGCCTGGGCCTACCAGCAGCTCGGGCTGGCCCCGGACGTCGTCGCCTTCGGCAAGAAGGTGCAGCTCGGCGGGATCATGGCGGGCCGCCGGGTGGACGAGATACCGCAGAACGTGTTCACCGTGAGCGGGCGCATCAACTCCACCTGGGGCGGCGGCCTCGCGGACATGGTCCGCAGCCGCCGGCTGCTGGAGGTCATCGAGCGGGACCGGCTCTGGGACCGGGCCGCGTCCGTCGGGTCCTGGCTGCTGGCTGAGCTGCAGGCGCTGGGCAGCAGCCACCCCGGCCTGGTCTCGAACGTCCGGGGCCGCGGCCTCATGTGCGCGCTGGACCTGCCCGGCCAGCCCGAGCGCGACGCGCTGCTGGCTACGCTGCGGGAAGACGAGAACGTGCTGCTGCTGCCGGCCGGGCCGCGGTCCATCCGGTTCCGGCCGGCGCTGACGATCGGTGAAGAGGACCTGACCGTGGGGCTCAAGGCACTGGACCGGAGGCTGGCGGCCATGGCCGCCGCTGGCGCCGCCCGCACGTGAGCAGCGGTAATGACACGCACCAGCGAGGAGAGGGCGAGCATGGCTAGCACCATTGGTTCCATCGTCGGCGGCCGCCCGGTCGAGGGCTCACCCGGCGGCACCTTCCGCTCGCTCAACCCGTCCCGGCTGGCCGACGTGGTCGCCGAGGTCAGGCTGGGGGACGCGGCAACCTTCGCCGGCGCCTGCGCGGCCGCGAAGCGGGCGCAGCAGTCGTGGTCTCGGGTGCCGGCGCCGGTGCGCGGCCGGGCGGTCGCCGCCATCGGCCGCATCGTCGAGGCCAACAAGGCCGCGCTGGCCCGGCTGGTGACCCGGGAGCTCGGCAAGCCGTACCCCGAGGCGCTGGGAGAGGTCCAGGAGATCATCGACACCTGCGACTTCTTCCTGGGCGAAGGCCGGCGGCTGTACGGCCAGACCATCCCCAGCGAGATGGCGGACAAGCAGCTGTTCACCTTCCGGGTGCCGGTCGGCACGGCGGCGGTGGTGACCGCCGGGAACTTCCCGGTCGCCGTCCCGTCCTGGTACCTGGTCCCGGCCCTGGTGACCGGCAACACCGTGGTCTGGAAGCCGGCCGAGTACGCGGCGGCCTCGGCGCTGGCGCTGTACGAGCTGATCCAGGCCGCCGGGCTGCCCGAGGGCGTGCTCAACATCGTGTTCGCTGACGGCGAGGCCACGTTCGCTGGCCTGGAGCGAGGGCTCGCCGACGGCAGCATCGACAAGATCGGCTTCACCGGCTCGACCGCCGCCGGCACCCGGATCGGCGAGCTGGCCGGCCGTCACCTGCAGTCGCCGTGCCTGGAACTGGGCGGGAAGAACCCGATGGTCGTCACGCCCAGCGCGGGCATCGAGCTGGCGGTGGAAGGGGCGCTGTTCTCCGGGTTCGGCACCGCCGGGCAGCGGTGCACATCGCTGGGGACGATCATCGTCCACGAGTCGGTGCACGACGAGTTCCTGGCCCGGCTCGCGGCGGCGACGGCTGCCGCCCCGGTCGGCGACCCCGCCCAGGACGTGCTGTACGGGCCGATGCTGGACCAGAAGTTCGCCAGCCGGTTCGAGGAGTACCTGGGCTGGATCCAGCCGCATCACAAGGTGCTCGGCTCGAGCGGGCTTGGCAGGATCGGCGCGGCCAGCCCGCGGGCCGGCTTCGTGGGCGACCCCGAGGCCGGGCTCTTCTACCACCCCACGATCGTGGACGGGCTGCAGCCCGGCGACGCGCTGCTGCGGGAGGAAACGTTCGGCCCGGTGGTGGGCGTCACCACCTACACGGCGCTGGACGACGCGATCACGCTGGCCAACGCGCCGGGGTACGGGCTGTCGTCGGCTATCTACACCACCGACCCGCAGCAGGTCTTCCGGTTCCGGGAGGGCATCAGCGCTGGCATGGTGAGCGTCAACAACTCGACCTCGGGAGCAGAAGCCCACCTGCCGTTCGGCGGCAACGGCAAGTCCGGCAACGGCAGCCGCCAGTCCGGCCTGTGGGTGCTCGACCAGTTCACCCGCTGGCAGTCGATGAACTGGGACTACTCGGGCCGGCTGCAGAAGGCGCAGATGGACGTCGCCGAGCTCACGCCCGACCTGGGGTTCCGGCTTCAGTCCTGAGCGCCGCCGCCGGGGACCGGAAGCTGCAGGTAGATCAGCCCGCGCAGGTCCAGCCAGGCCCGCTCCGGGCCGCGCGAGAGCCGCATGAGCACGTGGCCGCACGCTGGACAGCGCGCCACCAGGCCCGGTCCGTCGGCGTAGACCCGCGCCTGCCCCACGGAGCCGCTGGTGCCGCAGGCCGCGCACTGGCCGACCGCCGCCGTGACGTCCACGGCGAAGATCTCCCGCAGCGGCCCCGCGAGCATGTTGCCGTCCAGGTACCCGGTCATCGTTCCCCTCCCCTGGGAGCTACCCTCCCGTGGGCCCGAAGCGCTCGGTCTTGATCCGGCCCGGGTCGTGCCCTGCCGCGACCAGCAGCCCGGCTGCGGCCTCCACGAACCCGGTGGGGCCGCACACGAACACCGACGGTGCCCGCTCCGGCGGCCAGCCGGCCGCGTCGAGCACCTCGGCGCTGATCCGCCCGGCTGGCACCGGCCATCCCGGCGGGGTCCGCCGGGTATACGCGTACCTGACCCGCAGGCCTTCGTCGCGCCCCGCCCGTTCCGGAATCTCGGCCCCGTACAGGACGGCGGCGGGCTCGCGGGCCGAGTACACCAGCCCGAACGGCGGGGGGCGGGGCAGCCCGGCGCGGGCGCGGATCATCGCCATCAGCGGCACGATCCCGCTGCCGCCGGCCACCAGCAGCACCGGCGCGGGGCTGCCGCGCTCCCACACGAACCACCCGCCGACCGGTCCCCGCAGTTCCAGCGGGTACCCGGGGGCCAGAGTCCCGGTGAGGTACGGCGACACCTCCCCGTCCGGCAGCCGCTGCACGGTCAGCTCCAGCCGCTGGCCGTCCGGGGCGGAGGCGATCGAATAGGACCGCTGCGCCGAGTACCCGTCCGCCGCGGTGAGCCGCACGTCCGCGTGCTGGCCGGGCCGGTGGCCGGGCCAGCCGGGCACGTCGAGCACGATCGTGCGGGCGGTCGCGGTCTCCTCCCGCAGCGCCGTGACCGTGGCCACCCGCCAGGTCAGTCGCCCCAGTACCGCTGCTCGCGCCATGGGTCCCCGTAGTTGTGATAGCCGAGCGTCTCCCAGAAGCCCGGCTCGTCTTCAGCTCGCAGTTCGATGCCGGACAGCCACTTCGCGGACTTCCACAAGTACAAATGGGGAACGAGGAGCCTCGCCGGGCCGCCGTGCTCGGGCTCGAGCGGCGCTCCGTCGTACTCAAAAGCGACCCAGGCCTGGCCGCCGGTCAGGTCGGCCAGCGGCAGGTTGGTGGTATAGCCGCCGTACGAGCGGGCGAGCGCGAACCCGGCGCCCGTCTCCGCCCCGGCCAGCAGCGTCTGCACCGGCACCCCCCGCCACCCCGTGCCGAGCTTCGACCACTTGGTGACGCAGTGCAGGTCGACGGTGATCTCCTCGCTCGGCAGCGCCTGGAATGCCGCCCAGTCCCAGGAGCGCACCTGGCCGGTCTCTGTTTCCAGCCGCAGTTCCCAGGAGCCGGTGCTGACCTGCGGCGTCGGCCCGGCCGACAGCACCGGGAAGTCCTCCACCAGGTACTGACCGGGCGGAAGCTGCTCGCTGCCGGCCCGGCGGCGGCCGGAGAAGCCCGGCGATACGATCCCCACGCCACTCACCCCCCTCAGCTCGCGCGGACGCGGCTGTCAAGCACCGATCCTACGAGCCGCCTGCGGCCCGCGACGGCCAGCGGGTGCCGGCCGGCCGGCACCTCCGCGGGCAGGGCGCATCGCCCGGTCCGGGTGACGTGCGGGCAGGCGGCCGTCATTAGCGTCGGCACCGTGGCCGGCCGGGCCGCGGGGCACGGCCGGCCCTGCGGGGCAGGGTCACGATCGGGGAAGGGCGGATGCTCATGCCGCATGTCACCGTAGAGATCGGAAG
>JAIRTY010000226.1 GCA_031254715.1 Nocardiopsaceae bacterium
CGCTGATTCCACCCGGTCGATGCGTCCAGGGAACCGCCGATGAACAGCGACGGCTGCTGGATGGCTGCCCCGTCGAACGGGGCGAGGTCCTCCCAGTCGCGGTCCATGTTCCGGTACCGGTTCAGGCCGCCCGTCAGCCCGCTGCATTCGAAGTCGCGCACGTAGCGGTCGAGGTCGTCGGCGGAGAGCCAGCCCGGCAACGGGCCGGAGGCGAACCTGTCCGCCATGCGGCCGCCCGGAGCCACGAAGAAGGGTTCCTGCGCGCCCGCCGCGGGCATGGTGTCCGCGGACAGAGTCGTGTAGACCCCGCGCAGCCACGAACGCACATCGGGCTCAATTTCCGATTCGGCCCGGCCGGGGTCCTGGAAGTAGCTGACATAGAACTCGTTGCCGCCACCCAGGCCCGCGAAGATCTCGGTGGGACGCGGTCCCCCGCGAGGCGTGTACGGCACGCTGAGCATGCCAACCGCCGGGAAGACCTCCGGTGCGATCAGCGCTGAGCTCGTTGCGATGGGCGAGCCCCAGTCGTGACCGACCACGACCGCCGACTCGGCGCCCAGCGCCCGCACGACAGCCACGTTGTCGGCCACCAGTTCCGTCATCCGGTACGCCGCCACGGCTGCCGGCTTCGAGGAACGCCCGTACCCGCGCACGTCGATCGCTGCGGCACGGAAACCGGCATCCGCTAATGCCGGCAACTGCCTCCGCCACGAGTAGGAGGTCTCCGGAAACCCGTGGATGAGCAGTACCAGCGGACCCGTGCCCTGCTCGACGACGTGCAGCCTGATATCACCGGCAATCACCGTCCGCTCCGTCGCGGTCGCCCCGCCGGCCGGCGCCCCCGCCGGAAAGCTCCCTTGCGTCATGCCGTCAGCCTGTCACACCGACGCCCCAGCGGAAGATGACGCGATGCCGATCACGAAGCCAGCGAAGCTCCCGCGAGCCCCGCCACATTACCCACGATGTAATTGGTGTAGGTGCGCAGCAATATGATCACACGCCCGCCGATGACACTAATCGGGATCAGGTACATGGTGAGATCGCCGTCCACGATGAAGAAGAGGTCAATAACCGTTGGATCGTATGGAATCCGCGGAGTGCGGTTCCCGGGAGAATAAGGACGGTGACCTACCTGGATCCGCCAGCCGTCCTTACCGCAAAACGTGGTGGTCTTGACCTGAACGCGCTTGATCCCGTCCTCCATAGCGACGAGCAGGTCATAGGCCGTCGGCTCGATGGGATACGCCACGTTGTAACCGCGGAAGAGGAACCAGGTCGCTGCCAGCGATGTGCCTGCATCCCGCAGGTTCTTGCGGTCCGGTTTCCGCCGAATGTCGACGTTACCGCCTGGACCCGGTACATCGACCTTGCTCAGGTCGAGGCCCAGGCGCATAGCATGTCCCCTCACCCGGCCACGTGCGTCGCCGGAGTGGGGATCGAGTCCTAACGCAACCAGCAGTTCTCCCCAGGACTGGGCGTACGCGAAGGCCCGTTTGAGCTGCGGGTCCGACCAGGTGCGCTGACCTGTGAAATGGGACGTTCCAATCCTGAGCCGGGCAAGGTCTTGCTTGGCCGCCGTAATGGCTCGCGATGACGTGACCGGTATGCCGAGTTCACGCATGACACCACGCCAGGAGCGGGATCTCGCCACTGCTGCGGCCAGTTCGGTATCCGACCAGCGGCGCTTTAGATGGGTATTCTCATCCATGCCGGAAAACTAGCACTGGCTACTGACAAAAGGCCGCGACGCTCAACGCATCGCGGCCATTCTGCCGTCGGGACGGCCGGATTTGAACCGGCGACCCCTTGACCCCCAGTCAAGTGCCCTACCAAGCTGGGCCACGTCCCGAATCCGTTCCGGGCACGGCCCGGACGTGCCATGAAGACTACCGCAGATCCACTTCCCGCGCAGATCGGGCTGGCGCCACCACGCTGCCCAGCGCGGCTAGCCAGGTCACCGTGACCTCGGCGCCGCTGACAGCGCTATCGACGGACCAAGCCCGGTTGACGTAGGAGGGGTTCAGCCCGCGTAAGGCGATGATCCGGTCTGTCAGGTTCACGTAACCTGGCCAGCGACGAAACCCCCTCAACGATCTAGGGGCGCAGCGGGATGGAACCCCACGTGACCAGACGTGCTGCGCTGCGCACCTGGCCGAGCTGCCGGTCCGGTCTCACCTGGTAGACGTGGCTGTTGACGCCCGGAGACGAGGTCAGCTGAGGCGATGCGGATCAGCAGCCCTTACCTAAGGGCGCTGGCCAGCCCGGGCGCGTTGCGCTTCTCGGCGGCGGGGCTCGTGGGGCGGCTGCAGATTTCCATGTTCGGGCTGGGCACCGTGCTGCTGATCTCGACGCTGTCTGGCCGCTACGGCCTGGCCGGGGCGGTGGCCGCCGCCGGGGCGGCGGGCTATGCGCTGGTGTCACCGCTGGTTGCGCGTCTGACTGACCGATTCGGGCAGCGGGCAGTGCTGCGGCCGCTGATGGCGGTGTTCGGGCTGCCTCACCTGGTGTTTCCGAACGCCGGGCTCGCCGACCCCAGATGG
>JAIRTY010000588.1 GCA_031254715.1 Nocardiopsaceae bacterium
CGACGCCGCGAGCGGGGCTGACGCCAGAGCCGGCGCCGCCCCAGGCGCGGCTGCCGGCGCGGACGCCACCAAGCCCTCACCGCCGGGAACCGCCAGCCCCGCCAGACTCTTCTTCGCCAGCTTCCTGATGCTGTTCATCGAGCTGGCGCTGATCCGGTGGGTGACCGCGAACAACGTCTACGTCACCAACACCACCAACTTCGTGCTGCTCGCCAGCTTCCTCGGGATCGGGGTCGGCTTCCTGAGCATCCGCTCCGGGCGCGACTTCCTGCGCTGGACCCCGGTGGCCCTGCTGGCCGTGGTCGCGTTCGTGCTCGCGTTCCCGGTCATCCTCCAGAACCTGAACGGGGACCGCCCGTTCCGCGGCCAGTTCGACATCAACGCGCTGCCGCGGCCGGTCAGCCTCGCGATCGTGTTCATCTTGTGCGTGGCGGTGATGGCCGGCATCGGCCAGGGCGTCGCCCGCCTGTTCACCCAGTTCCAGCCGCTGCGCGCGTACCGGCTGGACATCACAGGCAGCATCGCAGGGATCGCGGTGTTCTCGCTGCTCTCGTTCCTCAACCAGCCGCCGCTGACCTGGGGCGTGATCGCCGGGGCCGGCCTGGCGGTGCTGCTGATGCCGCGGCTGCGGTGGTGGCAGCTGGCCGCCGTCGGCGCGATGGTGGCGATGCTCGGGGTGGAGTCGTTCGTGCCCTGGCAGATCTGGTCGCCGTACAACAAGCTGTCGCTGCAGCAGGGCAGCGGGACCAACCCCGCGCTGTACGTGTCCGCCAACAACATCCCCTACCAGGCGGCCCGCTCGATCTCGGTGATGCGGCGCCAGAAGCAGTTCTACTTCCTGCCGTACCAGCACGTCAGCCGGGCGAGCCTGGGCAACGTGCTGATCATCGGGGCCGGGTCCGGGGATGACACAGCGGTCGCGGTGTCCGAGGGCGCCCGCCACATCGACGCGGTGGAGATCGACCCGCTGCTGCTCAAGGTCGGCACGGAGCACAGCCGCGCGCATCCGTACCAGAGCTCGCGGGTCACCACGCACGTCGGCGACGGCCGTGAGTACCTGCAGAACACCGACAAGAAGTACAACCTCATCCTGTACGCGCTGCCCGACTCGCTCACCGCGATCGCCGGGCAGACCCCGGTCCGGCTGGAGAGCTTCCTGCTCACCTCGCAGGCGCTGCAGGCGGCCCGCACGCACCTGGCGCCGGGCGGCACGTTCGCGATGTACAACTACTACGCGCCCTTCCTGCTGTCGCGGTACGCGACCACCGTGCAGACCGTGTTCCACCAGCGGCCCTGCGTCAACCAGGGGCAGGGGCTCGGCGGGCGGCAGATGGCCGTGCTCACGGTCCGGCGGGACGCGCCGGCCGCCAACTGCACGACCTTCTGGCACGGGCGCCGGGTCGCCCCGGTGAGCGACAACCGCCCGTTCCCCTACCTGCCCAAGCCCACCGTCCCGACCGGCTACCTGTGGATGCTCGCGGTCATCCTGGTCGGCTCGATACTGCTGGTGCGCGGGGTCGGCGGCCCGCTCCGCCAGCTACGGTCCTACACCGACCTCGCGTTCATGGGGGCCGCGTTCCTGCTGCTGGAGACCAAGAACATCGTCCAGTTCGCGCTGCTGTTCGGCACCACCTGGTTCGTCAACTCGCTGGTGTTCGCCGGCGTGCTGCTGGCGGTCTACCTAGCGGTCGAGACGGCCAGACATGTCCGGCTGCCACCGCCCTGGGTGCTGTACGTGGCACTGGCCGGCTCACTGGCGCTGGCCTGGCTGGTGCCGCAGGAATCCCTGCTCCAGCTGGAGATGGTGCCCAGATTCCTGGCGGGCGCCGCGCTGGCGTTCGCGCCGGTGTACCTCGCGAACCTGATCTTCGCGCAACGGTTCGCGGGGGTGGAGACCTCCGGCGTGGCGTTCGCGGCGAACCTGCTAGGGGCGATGGTCGGCGGCGCGCTCGAGTACATGTCGCTGGCCACCGGCTACCGGTTCCTGCTGATCGTGGTGGGAGTGCTGTACGCGGTGGCGTTCCTGCTCAGGTTCCGCCACGGCCGCGGAGAGGCGCTCAAGCCGTCCTGATGGGGGCCTAGCCTGGCCGGGGCCGGGGCGCTGGTGGCGCCCCGGCCCCGGTACCCCGGCCTCCGGCTGCCCTGCTCAGTCCCGGGCGGCGGAGGCCAGCGGGAGCAGGGTGGGACCGCTGCGGACGGACCTGCATACTCCGTCGCTCGCTGCCGCGGCAGCCTTCCGTTCGGGCGGAGGATCTCCGTACAGGGTGGTGCGCTGCCGCAGCGGCCGGCCCAGCGGCCCGGCCAGCTCCGTCATCTGGCTGATGGTCTTGTAGGAACCGTGCTGCGAGCCGGCCATCCGGCTGATCGTCTCC
This sequence comes from Nocardiopsaceae bacterium, assembly GCA_031254715.1. Lineage (GTDB taxonomy): Bacteria > Actinomycetota > Actinomycetes > Streptosporangiales > Streptosporangiaceae > JAIRTY01. The sequence goes on from JAIRTY010000588.1 coordinate 2,373, forward strand.
TCCATCAGCGTGCCGCCGATGTCGTTGGCGCCCCCCGCCAGCAGCTCGCGGCACGCCTCGTCGCCCAGCTTCACCCACGAGCACTGGATGTTGCCGATCGCGCCGTGCAGCAGCAGCCGGGCCAGCGCGTGCACGGCCCGGTTCTCCCGCCGCGTGGGGCCCGGCCGGGCCAGGCCCGCCAGGTAGATCGGGGCGCTGGTGTGGACGAACGGCAGCAGCACGAACTCGGTGAAGCCGCCGGTGCGTTCCTGGATGCCGCGGATCACCCTCAGGTGCGCGACCCAGTGCGCCGGGCTGTCCACGTGCCCGTACATCATCGTCGACGTCGTCGGGATGCCCAGTTCGTGGGCAGTGGAGATCACGTCGATCCACGCCGACGCCGGCAGCTTGCCCTTGGTGAGCACCCAGCGGACGTCGTCGTCGAGTATCTCGGCGGCGGTCCCCGGCAGCGAGTCCACGCCGGCCTCGCGCGCCGCGGTCAGCCATTCCCGCACCGGCATCCCGGTCCGCGCTACCCCGTTCATCACCTCCATCGGCGAGAACGCGTGCACGTGCATTTCCGGGCAGCGCCGTTTCACCGCGGCCGCGAGGTCGAAGTACGCGGTGCCGGGCATGTCCGGGTGGATGCCGCCCTGCATGCACACCTCGGTCGCTCCCGCCTCCCACGCGTCGGCGGCGCGGTCGGCGACCTGGTCCAGCGACAGCGTGTACGCGTCCGCGTCGCCGCGCCGCTGGGCGAACGCGCAGAACCGGCAGCCGGTGTAGCAGACGTTGGTGAAGTTGATGTTGCGGGTCACAACGTAGGTGACGTCGTCGCCGGCGGCGTCACGGCGCATCCCGTCCGCCAGCCCGGCCAGCGCCTCCAGGTCCGGCCCGTCTGCGGCGAGCAGGGTCAGGGCCTGGTCGTCGGTAAGGCGGGCCGGATCACTTTCCGCCGTCCGCATTGCCT
>JAIRTY010000749.1 GCA_031254715.1 Nocardiopsaceae bacterium
CTCCGGCGGGCAGCAGCAGCTGCTCTGCCTGGCCCGGGCGCTCGCCGTCAGCCCGGATGTGCTGCTGCTCGATGAGCCGGCCTCGTCCCTCGACCCGGTGGCGACGGAGTCGATCGAGGCCCTGATCCGCATGCTCACCCCGGGGCTGACGGTGATCATCGTCACCCACAACCTGGCCCAGGCCCGCCGGGTGGCGGACCGGACCATCTTCCTGAACAACGGCCGCCTGGTCGAGCACGGCGAGACCAGCCAGGTCTTCGAGAACCCAGCCGAGGAGGAAACCGCTCACTACGTCAGCGGCCGTTTCGGCTGAGCCAGGCCCCTCCCGCCAGGGAGGTAATGGGCCCGCACAGCCCCGCGTGCGGGACCACCGCGCCGTACGCACCCGCGTGCGGCCAGACAGATCGCACGCGCCAGCGTGCGGTTACTAAGCGCGCTCAAATGCGTGCGATGAGTAAAAAGGAGTAGCCACCGGTGGCCAAACCAACTCGCAAGGTGCTTGCTGTGGCCGGGCTGGCCTCAGTCGCCCTGCTTGCGGCGGCCTGCGGAAGCAGTGGCGGTTCGGGTTCTTCATCGTCGTCGCCAGCGGCCATGGTCGGCCCGGCACTGCCCGAAAAGCCCCCGAGCAGCAACATCTCGTTCACCGAAACCGGCAGCACCCTGCTGTTCCCGCTGGTCAGCGCGTGGGCGACCGACTATCAGAAGAAGTACACCAACGTCACGATCACCACCGGCGGCACCGGGTCGGGGACCGGCCTGGCCGACGCCGCGAACGGGACGGTGGACGTCGGCGCGTCCGACGCCTATCTGTCCCCCTCGGCCAAGCAGCAGACCCCGACCCTGGAGAACATCGCGCTGGCGATCTCCTCGCAGCAGGTCAACTACAACGTGCCAGGAGTCAAGAACCTCAAGCTCGACGCCAAGACGCTGGCGGCGATCTACAAGGGCAAGATCACGAAGTGGAACGACCCGGCCATCAAGGCGCTGAACCCGGGCGTGTCGCTGCCCAGCATGAAGATCGTGGTCCTGCACCGGGCCGACAGCTCGGGCGACACGTTCCTGTTCACCAGCTTCCTGAACGCCCAGGACCCGGGTGACTGGTCGTCGTCCAACGTCGGGACGACCGTTACCTGGCCATCGGTCCCGGGTGAGCTTGGCGAGCAGGGCAACGGCGGCATGGTGGAAGGCTGCGGTGCCACCAAGGGCTGCATCGCCTACATCGGCATCAGCTACCTGGCCAAGACCCAGGCCGCCGGGCTCGGCGAGGCTTCGCTGAAGAACGCCGCCGGCAAGTTCGTCCAGCCGACCCCGGCCAGCATCAAGGCCGCGGCAGCGGCGTTCTCGGGCAAGACGCCAGCGAGCACGACCCTGTCGATGATCAACGGCCCGGCGCCGGCCGGGTACCCGATCATCAACTACGAGTACGCCATCGTCAACACCAAGCAGTCCGATGGCACCAAGGCCGAGGCGATCCGGGCGTTCCTGCACTGGGCGCTGCACGCCGGCCAGGACTCCAAGACCTACCTGGACCCGGTGGACTTCCAGCCGCTGCCCGCCAGCGTGGTCTCCCAATCCGACGCGCTGGCCGGGAAGATCGGGGGCTGACCGGATGGCGACCTCGGCACCGGTAATCCGGCCGGAAGGGGGAGCGGGCTCCCGCCCGCTCTCCCGCCGGGTCGCCGCCGCCCTGCGATCGGCCATCCGCACCGGCGCGCCGATCCGATGGATCGGCGGCGCCGGCGCGCTCATTCCCACCCTGGCGCTCGGCTTCATCCTGGTCGTGCTGGCCATCAAGGCCCTGCCGGCCATCCAGTACAACGGCTGGGGCTTCTTCACCCGCAGCGTGTGGTCCCAGGGCGGGCTTTACAGCAACCCGGTGACCACCCACGGGGTCACCCATCCGCCCGGTGCCTCGTATGGCGCCCTGGGCGGCATCGTCGGGACCCTCGGGACCTCGGCGATCGCCCTGATCGTCGCGGTGCCGGTGGCGATCGGGACCGCGCTGGTGGTGGTGGAGCGGCTGCCGCGGCGGATCGCCTCGGCGGTCGGCATGTTCCTGGAGCTGCTGGCCGGCATCCCCAGCGTGATCGTCGGCCTGTGGGGCGCTGTCACCTTCGGGCCGTTCATCGCCCACCACATCGCCCCGTGGATCTCGAGCATCATGCCGGACGTGCCGCCGCTGCGTTACTTCTCCGGCAACACCGGTAACGGGCAGGGGATGCTCGTCTCCGGGCTGGTGCTGGCCATCATGGTGATCCCGATCGTCGCCGCCACCACCAGGGACCTGATCCGGCAGGTGCCGATCCTGCCCCGGGAAGGCGCGATCGCGCTGGGCATGTCCGACATGGAATGCGCCCGCCGGGTCACCCTGCCGTGGGTGGGCGGCGGCATCGTCGGCGCCGTGGTGCTCGGCCTTGGCCGGGCGCTCGGCGAGACCATGGCCGTCGCCATGACGTCCGGTGCCGCGCTCGGCTCGGTCCCCGGCAACGTCTACCAGACCATGACCACCATCGCTGCCACCGTGGTGCAGACGGTCGATACCGCGTTCCTCGACAGCACCGGGCTCGCCCTGCGCTCGCTGGCTGAGCTGTGCCTGGTGCTCATGGTGATCACCCTGGGCACGAACGTGATCGCCCGGCTGCTGGTGCGCCGGGTTTCCGGGACCGCGCTGCCGGTCGGGAGGGGGCTGTAGCAGGCATGAGTAATTCCGTACCCGTCCCCGGCCCGGGCCCCGGGCCCGCCGCGCGGGAGCGGCGCCGGCCGGGCGACATGCCGCCGGTGTCGACCCGCCGCAAGCTCTCCAATGCGGTGTTCTGGGGCCTGTGCTTCGTGGCCCTGGCCCTGGTCGTGGTGCCGCTGGTGTGGATGGCGGCCGGGGTGATCGCCAAGGCGGTACCTCACTTCTCCTGGGACGTGCTGACCACCCGGACCAGCGGCCTGGGCGGCGGCCTGCAGAACGCCATCCTGGGCACCATCGCCATCACGGTCGGAGTGATCATCATCGGCGGCACGGTCAGCGTGCTGACCGGGCTGTACCTGGCTGAATTCTCGCACGGCCGGACCCGGTCGTTCCTGCGCGGCGGTTACGAGGTGCTGGCAGGCATCCCGTCGGTCGTGCTCGGCTATGTCGGCCTGGTGGCGCTGGTGGTCGGCCTGCACTGGAAGTTCTCGCTGCTGGCCGCCGTGCTGGTGGTGTCGGTGCTGTGCATTCCCTACATCGCGAAGTCCACCGAGACCGCGCTGGCGCAGGTGCCCACCGCCTACCGGGAGGGCGCAGAAGCGCTCGGGATAGCCCCCAGCTGGGCGCTGCGGAAGATCGTCCTCAGGTCGGCGGTGCCCGGGATCATCACCGGGCTGCTGGTCGCCACGGCTATCGCCGTCGGCGAGACCGCTCCGCTCCTGTACACGGCCGGCTGGACGGACGCCAACCCGACCGGGCAGCTGATCAACTCCCCGGTCGCGTACCTGACCTACCCGGTCTGGGCGTTCGCCCCGATCAACCAGCCCAGCGCCCACGCCAACCAGCTCTCCTACGATGCGGCGCTGCTGCTGCTCGTGTTCGTACTGGTGCTCATCATCGTCGGGCGAGTGATCACATCGATCTCGCGGCGTTATGCGGAATGATCAGTGGCGAGGGCGATGACGGCGGGCGGGCAGCCGCCCCGGCCCGGCACGTGTCAGCCGCGGTGCTGGCCGACCGGATCGCGGCCGCCCTGGTCCATCATGAGCCGGGATGGCGGCTGCCGCGGCTGACCGCCCTCGCCCGCCGCTACAACGTGAGCACCGCCGAGATCGGCGCGGCCATCGACCAGCTCGCGGCCCGGCACCTGCTGCGCCGCCTGCCGGACGGGCAGGTGTACCGGGCCAGCCCGGCTGAGTACCTGGTGCCGCTGGAGGGCATGGCGGGGCTCGCCTCCTACGTGGACCCGATGGGTGCCGAGCTGACCTGCTTCCGGCGGCAGGCGTCCGCGCGCCGGGCGCCGGAGGACATCGGCCGGGCGCTGGGGCTGAAGCCGGGCGCGACCGTGCACGTGATCCGTTGCTTGTGGCAGGTCGGCGGCGAGCCGGCCGCGCTGTCCGCCACCTACGTGCCGGAACGGCTCGCCAGCACGGCCGAGGAATTCGCTTCCCGTCAGGCTGCCGTGGGGACAGCAGGCCGTCGGCTGCGGGTGGTGCCGCAATCGGCGGCCGCGGCCGGGCGGCCCAGGGCGGTGCAGATGGAACTGGCGCCGCCGCCCCCGTCCGTGGCTCGGAGCCTGCGGCTGGGCGCTGGGCAATGCGTGGCCAGCCTGACGGTCCGGTTCGAGGCCAGCAAGGGAGCCGCACCGGTCGCGCTGGCCCTGGCCATGCTCCGCCCCGATCTGTTCCGGGTCGTGGTGGAGGCACCGGAGGCGGCGTTCTCCGCCGCGGGTGCTGGCGGTTTCGAGAGTGCCTGGACAGGCGCCGCAGAAGGCTGGGAATCTTGACCCGCTATGTCTCCTGCCCCCTTCCCGGCGGCGGGGCGGGCGCCCCGCCGCGCCCGCTATCTGGTGCCCCGCGATCTCCCGCGCCGGAATGAGCTCATCGCCGCGGCGGGCCTGCTGGTGGCCGCCGCGCACTTATTGTTCGCCCCGCTGACGATCGTCCTGGCAGCCGCGTTCCATGCGGTCGGCCGGCTGGGCCGGTTCAGCCCGCGGTGGCTGTGGGCGCCCGCGGTGGCGGGCCTGGCGTGGGCACTCGCTACCGGACCGGCCGCCGCGGCGGCCGGCTTCGCAGCCCGCCCCCGGGCGGTGGCCGCGGTGCTGGCGGGGCTGGGCACTGGCCCGGGCGGCCCTGACCGGCTGGCCGCTTCCCTCAGCCCGCTCCGCTGGCTGCCGGGCCAGTTACCGCTGGCGCTGATCGCGGCCGCCGGGGAGGCGGCAGCGGCCTGGTGGCTGTGGTGGCTGGGGACGGACGACTGGCGGCTGCCACCGGCCCGGCCGGGACTGGCGGCAGCGGCCCGGCGCTGGTGGCACGCGGCTGCCATGCTGGCCGGCGGGGTGGTCACCCGGGAGGGCGCCTGCCTCGGGGTGGACCGGGCCACCGGCCGCCCGGTCGGTGTCTCCTGGCGCGAGGCCGAGGCCGGGGTGCTGGTCACCGGCGAATCCTGGCCTGCGGCGGCGGCCGCCGGGTGGCAGCTTGCGCACGCGGCCATCCGCCGCCGCAAGCCGGTCATCGCGGTAGACCTGGCCGGGGACCCGGCGCTGGCTGCCAGGATGGCAGCCGCGTGCGCCGCGGCACAGGCCCCGCTGCAGGTGTTCGGGGCGAGCGGGACCGGGTACTACGAGCCGTTCCAGGCGGGCAGCCCGGCACGCAAGGCAGCGTCGGTGGCGGCCATGCTCGACTGGGCCGGTACTCCGGCCGCCAGCAGCCAGGCGCTGGCCGCAGTGCTCGCTGACGCGTTCGCGGTCGCGGCGGCCGCCCCGGCCGGGCCGCAGGTCCCGGTGCTGGACGATGTGGCGGGCCTGCTCGGCGCCGCATCGCTGCGGGCGCGCCTGGACCGGGTGCCTGCCTACCATCCCCGCCGGGCTGAGCTCGCGGACCGGGTCGCCGCGTCGGCCGCCCGGCTCGACGCCGAGCCCGGAGCGGCCGCGCTGGTGGCCGGGCAGCTCGCCAGCCTCCGCGCATCCCGGCTCGGGTGCTGGCTGTGCCCGGGCGCGCCAGTGGGGGATAGTGCCGGGTCCCGGATCAGCCTGGCCGGGGTGATCAGGGACCGGGGCGTGGCGCTGTTCTCGCTCGCAGCGCCGGGCGGACCGGCCGGGCAGGCTGGCGGGCCGGGTCCGGCGCGGGACCGGGCCGCGGAAATGATCGCCAGCCTGGTGGCCATGGACATCGCCGGGACCTGCGCCGACCTGCGCCGGGCCGGGGTCGCCGGGGACGGCCTGGCCTGGTTCGGCGGGTGCGAGGTGGTGCCGGCGGCCGTGCTGGCCGGGCTGCCTGCCGTCGGCGCGCAAGCGGGCCTCGGGTGCGTGTTCATCACCACGTCGGCGCCCGTGGCGGGCGAACTGGCCCGCCAGGCCGGGGTGCTGGTGGTGCACCGGCTGGCTGATCGCGGGCTGGCGGCGCAGGTCGCGGCGCGCACGGGCACCAGGCTGGTCCCGGCCGATACCGGCCAGCTGCCCCCGCCGGCCCCTGCCGTTGGCATGCCGCCGGCCCCGGGCCTGCCGGTGCCGGCCGCGACCATGCCGGCCGCGACCATGCCGGCGGTGGGCATGCCGGCGGCGGGGCTGCCGGCACCGGCCGCGGGCCTGCTGCCGTCGGTCCTGCCAGCGCCAGCCGGCGGCCTGGCACCGTCAGTCGGCGGGCTGGCACCACCGGCCGGCGGCCTGGCACCACCGGCCGGCGGGCCGGCGCCAGCGGTTGGCGGCCTATCAGCATCAGCCGCCGGGCCGCCAGCGGCGGCCGCCCCGGCGCTGACCGCACCCGGGGCCACCGGGACGCCGCCGTGGCCCGGCCCGGCGGCCGCCCCATGGACCGCGGCTGCGGTGCCG
>JAIRTY010000758.1 GCA_031254715.1 Nocardiopsaceae bacterium
GGAAAGGTGAGCGGCGTGGCAGCGCACCCCGCGGCGGCCGGGGAGAGCACAACGGCCGCCCCTCCGATGCTGGAGCAGGTGTCACGGATCGTGGCCCGATCGCCAGACGGGCAGCTCCAGCCGCTGGGAGACCAGCTGTTCCAGCGGCTGCTCCGGCACCGGATCATCTTCCTCGGCCAGCAGGTGGACGAGGATCTCGCCAACCGGATCTGCGCCGAGCTTGTGCTGCTGGCGGCCGAGGACGACAAGCGCGACATCAGCATCTACATCAACTCGCCGGGCGGCTCGGTGTACGCCGGGCTGGCGATCTACGACGTGATGCAGTACGTGCCGAACGACATCGCCACGTACGCGATGGGCATGGCCGCTTCCATGGGGCAGTTCCTGCTGTCGGCGGGCACTGCGGGCAAGCGGTACGCACTGCCGCACGCGAACATCCTCATGCACCAGCCGTCCGGTGGCATCGGGGGAACCGCCTCCGACATCCGGATCCAGGCCGAGCAGATGCTCTACATCAAGCGGACGCTGGCGGAGCGCATCGCCTCTCACACCGGGCAGAGCGTGGAGCAGATCGAGCGGGACTCCGACCGTGACCGCTGGTTCACCGCTGAGCAGGCCAGGGAGTACGGCTTCGTGGATCAGGTGATCCGCAGCGCCACCGAGGTCCCGTCAGCAGGTCCCGTCTCCTGACCCGGACCGGAGTGGAGGAACGCACCGTGAGCACATTCGGCAGGCCGCAGGCCCCCGGCTCCGCCGGGGCGAGCCTGGGACAGGTCTCTCCCGCACAGGCACGTTACGTGCTGCCCTCGTTCGTGGAGCGCACGTCGTACGGGATCAAGGAGATGAACCCGTACAACAAACTGTTCGAGGAACGGATCATCTTCCTCGGCGTGCAGATCGACGACGCGTCAGCGAACGACGTCATCGCGCAGCTCATCGCGCTGGAGTCGATGGATCCCGACCGCGACATCACCATGTACATCAACTCGCCCGGCGGGTCGGTGACCTCGATGATGGCCATCTACGACACGATGCAGTTCGTGCAGCCGGAGATCCAGACCGTCTGCGTCGGCCAGGCGGCGTCGGCCGCGGCGGTGCTGCTGGCGGCGGGCTCCAAGGACAAGCGGATGGCGCTGCCGAACGCGCGCATCCTGCTGCACCAGCCGGCCACTGAGGGCGGCTTCGGGCAGTCCAGCGACCTTGAGATCCAGGCCCGCGAGATCCTGCGGATGCGGAACGCGATGGAGATCATCATCGCCAAGCACAGCGGCAAGGACGAGGAAGAGGTCCGGCGGGATGTGGAGCGGGACAAGTTCTTCACCGCCGCCGAGGCCAAGGAATACGGCCTCATCGATGAGGTTCTCACGACGCTGAAGCGCCAGGCCGAGGTAGTGTCTTCGTAGGGAGGGGATGCGGCATATCTGCCCGCTGGCCGGTTTCGGGAGGGTCTTCCGGAACCCCGGGAAACCCGGCGGGTGATGTCGCGCCAAGGACCGGCGAGGCTGTACCGTCGAGTCCAGGACAGGATGGGCCGACGCGGGAGGCGCCCGCTGCTGGTGGCCAGGTGGCCGCGGCGGCGGCCCCAGGTAAGGGAGTAGCTGGGTGGCACGGATCGGCGACGGCGGTGACTTGCTGAAGTGCTCGTTCTGCGGGAAGAGCCAGAAGCAGGTCAAGAAGCTCATCGCCGGCCCGGGCGTGTACATCTGCGACGAATGCATCGACCTCTGCAACGAGATCATCGAGGAAGAGCTGGCCGAGCCGTCCGAGCTCAAATGGGACAGCCTGCCTAAGCCGCGCGAGATCTACGAGTTCCTCGACGCCTACGTGATCGGCCAGGAGAAAGCCAAGAAGGCCCTGTCGGTCGCGGTCTACAACCACTACAAGCGGGTCCAGTCCGGCGGCGGCGACACCCGGTCCGGTGACGACGGGGTCGAGCTGGCCAAGTCCAACATCCTGCTGCTCGGGCCCACCGGCTCCGGCAAGACGCTGCTCGCCCAGACCCTGGCCCGGCTGCTCAACGTCCCGTTCGCGATCGCCGACGCGACCGCCCTCACCGAGGCCGGCTACGTCGGCGAGGACGTCGAGAACATCCTGCTCAAGCTGATCCAGGCGGCCGAGTACGACGTGAAGAAGGCCGAGACCGGGATCATCTACATCGACGAGATCGACAAGATCGCGCGTAAGAGCGAGAACCCGTCGATCACCCGCGACGTCTCCGGCGAGGGCGTGCGGCAGGCCCTGCTCAAGATCCGGGAGGGCACCACCGCGTCGGTGCCGCCGCAGGGCGGGCGCAAGCACCCGCACCAGGAGTTCATCCAGATCGACACCACCAACGTGCTGTTCATCTGCGGCGGGTCGTTCTCCGGCCTGGAGAAGATCATCGAGCAGCGGGTCGGCAAGAACGGCATGGGCTTCGGCGCCGTGCTGCGGGTCAAGAGCGACAACACCGCGTCGGACGCGTTTGCCGACGTCATGCCCGAGGATCTGCTCAAGTTCGGCATGATCCCGGAGTTCGTGGGCCGGCTCCCGGTCATCACCAGCGTCCACAACCTGGACCGGGATGCGCTCATCCAGATCCTGACCGAGCCCAGGAACGCGCTCATCAAGCAGTACCGGCGGCTGTTCGAGCTGGACTCGGTCGACCTGGAGTTCACGCCGGACGCCCTGGAGGCCGTCGCGGACCAGGCCATCCTGCGCGGTACCGGCGCCCGGGGCCTGCGTGCCATCCTGGAAGAGGTCCTGCTGTCGGTGATGTACGAGGTGCCGAGCCGCAAGGACGTGGAACGGGTGGTCATCACCGGCCCGGTCGTGCTTGAGCACGTGAACCCGACCCTCGTCCCCAAGGGCGCACCCGCCCGCCGCACCCCCCGCGAAAAGTCCGCCTGACCGCGGGCCGGGAGTCGCTGCCGATCACCGGAAGAGGCTCAGCCGCCGGCTACTAGACTCGCTTCTCGTGACCGCAGACAGCCGCGTTGAGCTACCCCCGCAGTACCAGCCTGCCGAGGTCGAGGGACGGCGCTACGAGGAGTGGGTGGCCCGCGGCCTGTTCGTCGCCGACGCGAGCGCGCCCGGCCCGGCGTACTCCATCGTGATCCCGCCGCCAAACGTGACCGGCTCCCTGCACATGGGTCACGCGCTGGACCACACGCAGATGGACGCGCTGATCCGGCGCCGCCGCATGCAGGGATACGTCACCCTGTGGCTGCCCGGCATGGACCATGCCGGCATCGCCACCCAGAACGTGGTGGAGCGCGAACTCGCCAAGGAGGGCCAGTCCCGGCACGACCTCGGCCGGGAGGCGTTCGTCAAGCGGGTGTGGCAGTGGAAGGCGGAGTCGGGCGGCAAGATCCTGGGCCAGATGCGCCGGCTCGGCGACAGCGTGGACTGGTCGCGCGAGCGGTTCACGATGGACGAGGGCCTGTCCCGGGCGGTGCAGACCATCTTCAAGCGGCTGTTCGACGACGACCTGATCTACCGCGCCGAGCGCATCATCAACTGGTGCCCGCGCTGCCACACCGCCCTGTCCGACATCGAGGTCGACCACACCGACGTCGAGGGCGAGCTGGTCTCCATCCGGTACGGAGGCGGCGATGACGCCGTGGTCGTGGCGACCACCCGGGCGGAGACGATGCTCGGCGACACCGCCGTCGCTGTCCACCCGGACGACCAGCGTTACGCGCACCTGGCCGGCCGCGAGATCGAGCTGCCGCTGAGCGGCCGGCGCATCCCGGTCGTGGCAGACCCGCACGTGGATCCCGAGTTCGGGACCGGCGCGGTCAAGGTGACCCCCGCCCACGACCCGAACGACTTCGAGATCGGCCGCCGGCACGGCCTGCCCAGCCTCACCATCCTTGACGAGCGCGGGATCGTCACCGCGCCCGGGCCGTTCGCCGGCCTGGACCGGTTCGAGGCCCGGCCCGCGGTCGTCGCCGCGCTCAGGGAGCAGGGCCGGATCGTCGCCGAGACCCGTCCCTACCTGCACGCGGTCGGCCACTGCAGCCGGTGCGGCACGATCGTCGAGCCGCGACTGTCGCTGCAGTGGTTCGTCAAGGTCGAGCCGCTGGCCAAGGCCGCCGGGGACGCGGTCAGGGACGGCCGGGTGCGCATCCACCCGCCGGAGCTGGCCGCCAGGTACTTCGCCTGGGTCGACGACATGCACGACTGGTGCATCAGCCGCCAGCTGTGGTGGGGGCACCGGATCCCGGTCTGGTACGGCCCGGGCGGCGAGGTGGTCTGCGTCGGCCCCGGCGAGGAGCCGCCGGCCGGCGCCGGCTGGCAGCAGGACGGCGACGTGCTCGACACCTGGTTCTCCTCCGCGCTGTGGCCGTTCTCCACCCTCGGCTGGCCCGACGACACGGCCGACCTGCGCCGGTTCTACCCGACCAGTGTGCTGGTGACCGGGTACGACATCCTTTTCTTCTGGGTTGCCCGGATGATGATGTTCGGCCTGTACGCGATGCGCGACGCCGGCCCGGCCGAGGCGGTCCCGTTCCGCGTGGTCGCCCTGCACGGGCTGGTCCGCGACCAGTTCGGCCGCAAGATGTCCAAATCGCGCGGGAACACCGTGGACCCGCTGGACTGGATCAGCCGGTTCGGAGCCGACGCCACCCGGTTCACCCTGGCCCGCGGCGCGAGCCCGGGCGGGGATGTGGCGGTCGGCGAGGAATGGGTGACCGGCGCCCGCAACTTCTGTAACAAGCTCTGGAACGCCACCAGGTTCGCGCTGCTCAACGGCGCGCGGGTGGCTGCCGCGCCGCCGGACCGGGACGCGCTGACCGCCGCCGACCGGTGGATCCTCTCCCGGCTCGCCGCCGTGACCGCCGAGGTCGACGATTATTTCGAACGGTTCGAGTTCAGCAAACTGTGCGAGGTCCTGTATCACTTCGCATGGGATGAGGTCTGCGACTGGTATCTGGAGCTCGCCAAGACCAGCCTGGCCGCACCCCAGGCCGCGGACCGGACCCGGGAGGTGCTCGGCTACCTGTTCGACCGGCTGCTGCGGCTGCTGCACCCCGTCATCCCGTTCGTCACCGACGATCTGTGGACCGCGCTGACCGGCGAGGACACCATCATGACCGCGCCGTGGCCGGGCCAGGACGAGGCCGGCCGGAGCACGCCGGGCGACTGGCGCGACCCGGCCGCCGAGGCCGAGCTCAGCTCGCTCATGCGGCTGGTGACCGAGGTCCGCCGGTTCCGTTCCGATCAGGGATTGCGCCCCGGCCAGCGGGTCCCCGCGGTCCTCGCCGGGATCGCGGCCACCCCGCTGGGAGCGCACGAGCACAGCATCCGGTCGCTGCTGCGGCTGGATGAGCCGGGCGCTGAGTTCGCGGCCACCGCGTCGCTGCAGGCGGAGGGGATCACGGTGGAGCTCGGCCCGGCCGCCGTGGACGTGACCGCCGAGCGGCGACGGCTGGAGAAGGATCTGGCCGCCGCCCGCAAGGAGGCCGAGCAGACGGAGCGCAAGCTCGCCAGCGAGGCGTTCCTCGCGAAGGCGCCCGCCAGCGTGGTGACTGACACCCGCGGCCGGCTGGCAGCGGCCCGCGCCGGCATCGAGCGCGTCTCCGGCCGGCTCGCGGCCCTCGGTGTGTCCTCGGCGGGGTCGTCCTCCCGGGACGGCAAGGAGAGCGGTTGACACCGGACCTGCCGCTGGCGGAGCGGCTGCGCGAGGCCGAGCGGGACATCTTCTCCCGCCGGCCGGAGCACAAGATCGAGCCCACCCTGGACCGGATCGCTGACCTGGCCGGCCTGCTCGGCCAGCCGCAGCGGGCGTACCCGGTGGTCCACGTCACCGGGACCAACGGCAAGACCTCCACCGCCCGGATGACCGAGGCGCTGCTGCGCGCCCGCGGGCTCCGCACCGGGCTGTTCACCAGCCCGCACCTGACCAGCCCGGCCGAGCGGATCAGGATCGACGGGGAGCCGGTCAGCCCGGAGCGGTTCGCAGACGCCTACGCGGACGTGGCGCCCTACCTCGCGATGGTGGACGGCCGGCAGCCGGTGCCGCTGTCGTTCTTCGAGGTGCTCACCGGCATGGCGTTCGCCGCGTTCGCCGACGCGCCGGTGGACGTCGCGGTGCTGGAGGTGGGCCTGGGCGGCACCTGGGACGCCACCAACGTCGCCGACGGGGCGGTGGCCGTGATCACCCCGGTGGCCATCGACCACACCAGCTACCTGGGCGACACGCTGACCCAGATCGCCGGCGAAAAAGCCGGCATCATCAAGCCGGGCGCCGTGGCGGTGCTCGCCCACCAGGAATTCGAGGCGGCGGAGGTCCTGCTGCAGCGGGCCGCCGACGTCGGCGCCACCGTGGCCAGGGAGGGCCTGGAGTTCGGGGTGGCCGCGCGCGAGATCGCCGTCGGCGGGCAGCTGCTGTCGCTGCAGGGCCTGCGCGGCAGCTATGACGAGGTGCTGCTGCCGGTGTTCGGCTCGCACCAGGCCGGCAACGCCGCCTGCGCGCTGGCCACGGCCGAGGCGTTCGGAGGCAGCGAGCCGCTCGGCGCCGACCTGGTGCGGGAAGCGTTCGCCCAGGTGTCAGCGCCCGGCCGGCTGGAGCTGGTGCGCCGCAGCCCGTCGCTCGTGGTGGACGCCGCGCACAACCCGGCCGGCATGGCCGCCACCGTCGCCGGGCTGATCGAGTCGTTCGGCTTCCCCACCCTGATCGGGGTGCTGGCGGTGAGCGAGGACAAGGACGTGCCCGGCATCCTGGGCGAGCTGGAGCCGGCTGTCTCGCAGCTGGTGGTGACCCGCAGCTCGTCGGACCGGTCGATGGACCCGGCCAAGCTCGCGGAGCTGGCCGCGGCCGTGCTCGGCCCGGAGCGGGTGCGGGCGGCCGCCCGGCTCGACGACGCGATCGAGATCGCCGTGGAACTGGCGGACGAGGCCAGCGGCGGCAGCCCGGCCGACGCCGGCGTGCTGATCACCGGCTCGGTGGTGACCGCGGGCGACGCGCGGAGACTGCTCGGCGGGGGCCCGGCATGAGGCGGCTGCTGGGGATGGTGCTCGGGCTGGAAGCGATCATGATCCTGCTGTTCATCCCGGTGGCGATCACCATCAGCCATGATTCGCCCGCGCTGGCCGGGGCGGTCGCTGGCGCGCTGGCCGCCGGGGCGGTGGCGCTGGCCGTGGTGGCTGGGCGGCCCCGGGCCGGCTGGGCACTGATCGCGGGCACCCTGCTGCAACTCGGTGTCATCGCGACCGGAGTGCTGGTCCCCGCCATGTACGCGCTGGGAGCGATCTTCCTCGGGCTGTGGCTGACCGGGATGTGGCTCGGCTACCACCACGAGGGCGCGCCCTGACGGGCTGGCAGCGATTGCCGGCCGCGTAGACGTGCCTTGCTGCAGTTCCCGGGGGGCGGCACCGGTAGGATTCTCACGCACTGAATTGCTGTCGAATCGCTCCGTGACGCTGTGTCGTTGCCCGGCGCTGTGTATGTAACCGCCTGAGGAGGGCTCCCGTTGTCTGAACGTACCCTGGTCCTGATCAAGCCCGACGGGGTGCGCCGCGGCCTGGCCGGCGAGGTTCTGTCCCGGATGGAACGCAAGGGGCTACGGATCGTGGCCATGGATCTGCGCACCCTGGACCGGGACACCGCGGAGGCGCACTACGCCGAGCACACCAGCAAGCCGTTCTTCGGATCGCTGGTGGAGTTCATCACGTCTGCCCCGCTGATCGCGATCGTGGCCGAGGGCCCGCGGGCGATCGAGGCATTCCGGGCGCTCGCCGGCGCCACCGACCCGGTCCGTGCACTTCCTGGCACCATCCGCGGTGACTACGCGTTGGAAGTCCAGGAGAACATCGTGCACGGCTCGGACGGACCGGACTCGGCGGAGCGAGAGATCAAGATCTTCTTCCCTGACCTCGTTTAACGGGCACGGTCCCGGCCGATGAAGGACATAAGGCCGTGTTCGGCCCGCGGGGGGCATGAGAGGCTCCGGCTTCGACACATCGCCCAGCAGGACCCTTCGGAAAGGGCTCGTTTCTGATGAGCAACGCGCTGGCGTTTCTGGGCCGTGACATGGCGGTCGACCTCGGTACCGCGAACACCCTGGTGTACGTACGGGGCCGCGGGATCGTTCTCAATGAGCCGTCCGTGGTCGCGCTGAATACCAACAACGGCCAGATCGTGGCCGTGGGTGTCGAGGCTAAACGCATGATCGGCCGGACCCCCGGCAACATCGTGGCGGTGCGTCCGCTCAAGGACGGTGTCATCGCCGACTTCGATGTGACTGAGCGGATGCTCCGCTACTTCATCCAGAAGGTGCACCGGCGACGGCACCTGGCCAAGCCCAGGGTCGTGGTGGCGGTGCCCAGCGGCATCACCGGCGTCGAGCAGAGCGCGGTCAAGGAGGCCGGGCACCAGGCCGGCGCCCGCCGGGTATACATCATCGAGGAGCCCATGGCCGCCGCCATCGGCGCGAGCCTGCCGGTCAACGAGCCGACCGGGAACATGGTGGTCGACATCGGCGGCGGCACCACCGAGGTGGCGGTGATCTCGCTGGGCGGCATCGTGACATCCCAGTCCATCCGGATCGGCGGGGACGAACTGGACCAGGCCATCATCACCTTCGGCAAGAAGGAGTACTCGCTCATGCTGGGCGAGCGCACCGCCGAGGAGATCAAGATGGCGCTCGGCTCTGCCTACCCGGCCGCCGAGGAGCCGCATGCCGAGATCCGCGGCCGTGACCTGGTCAGCGGCCTGCCGAAGACCATCGTGATCTCGGCTGAGGAGATCCGGCGGGCCATCGAGGAGCCGCTTGGCTTGATCATCGACGCGGTCAAGACCACGCTCGACAAGTGCCCGCCCGAGCTCGCCGGCGACATCATGGACCGGGGGATCGCGCTGACCGGCGGCGGGGCGCTGCTGCGGGGCCTGGACGAGCGGCTGCGGGAAGAAACCGGCATGCCGGTGCACATGGCCGACAATCCGCTGGATTCGGTGGTGCTGGGAACCGGCAAGTGCGTCGAGGATTTCGACACGCTCCGCCAGGTACTTGTACCAGAGTCCAGGCGCTGACCTCTCTTACCAGGGGGTCGGCCGCGGCCGCGGCATTCACGAGGAGAACCGGTGCACGACAGTCGGCGCACCCGCGTAGTCCTTGGCGTGCTGCTGGTCGCTGCGCTGGCGCTGATCACGCTGGACGCCCGGGGCGGCGGGGCGCCGGTCAGCGGCCTGCGCTCGGCAGGCGGGACGATCTTCGGCGGCGCCGAGAGCCTGGTCGGCGCGGTCACCAGGCCGGTCAGCCACTTGTTCAGCGGCTCGTCGCAGGCCCAGGTTACGGCGCTGCAACGGCAGATCGTGCAGCTGCGCTCGGAGCTGAGCTCCGCCCGGCTGTCGCAGTCGGAGGAAGGCCAGCTGCGGCGGCTGCTCCAGCTCTCCGGGCGGGGCGGGTACCGCGTCGTCGCCGCCACCGTGATCGCGGCCAACCCCGCCTATGAGCGGACGGTCACCATCGATGCGGGCGCCGCTGACGGCATCAAGCCGGACGAGACGGTCCTGAACGGCACCGGGCTGGTCGGCACGGTCACGGCGGTCTCCGCGCACAGCGCCACCGTGCTGCTGGTCACCGACGCGGCGGCGACCGTCGGCGTGCGGCTGGCAGGGACCGGCCAGATCGGCGCGGTCACCGGCACCGGCCACAGCGGGGCCAATGCGGGGCTGCTGCGGCTGCAGGTCTTCGACGCCAGTGCGGTGCTGCACCAGGGCGAGCAGCTGGTCACGTTCGGGTCGATGCGCGGCAGGCCCTACGTGCCCGGCGTCCCGGTCGGCAGCATCGCCCGGCTGCTGCCCAGCTCGAACTCGCTGACCAAGCTGGCGCTGGTGCGCCCCTACACCGACGACAACGCGCTCGGCGTGGTGGGCGTCGTGATCGCGCCGCCCAGGACCAACCCGCGCGACTCGGTACTGCCGCCCAGCCCTCACCCGACTCCGACCGTGACCGTGACCGTGACCCCCGGCCGCAGCGGCGCGGCGAGCACCCCCAGCCCCGGAGCGACCGCCACGCCATCGGGGGCCAGCTCATCCCCGGGTCATTGACATGCGCCGCGTCCTGCTGGCTTGCTTGATCCTGCTGGCTGCGATCGTGCTCCAGCTGACCCTGGTCAACGGCCTGCCGCTGCCGGGTGGCTCGCCGCCAGACCTAGTGCTGGTGGTGGTGGCCGCGCTGGCGGTCACCGGCGGGCCGCTGGAGGGGGCGCTCACCGGTTTCGCTGGCGGCCTGGCCCTCGACATCGCGCCGCCAGCCGCTCACCTGATAGGCCGCGACGCGCTGATCTTCTGCCTGGTCGGTTACGGAGTGGGGCTGCTGGCCGGGAGCCTGGAGCACACGACCTGGCTGCGGCTGGCGGCGGTGGCGCTCGGCGCCGCCGCCGGGGAAGGTCTGCTGGCGGCGGTCGGGGTGATGTTCTCGGAGGCCGACATCACCTGGAGCACCGCGCGCCAGGTGCTGCCGGTGGCGCTGTTGTACGAGCTGGCGCTCGCCCCGTTCGTGCTGGAGGCGGTCACCCGGCTGCGAGCCTGGGCAGGTGCCGAGGCGGGCTACCACGCGGCGGTGGGCGGCGAGCTCGCCGCGATCGCCGCGGCGGCCGCGACGCCGCTGGCCGCGCTGGCCGGCACCAGGGAGACGGTGCGCAGCACCGGGACCGGCCGCCAGCCCCGGTTGCGGCCGGCGGCAGGCCGGTCGGCGGACGGGTGGATCGGCAGCCACCCGCGCTCACCCGGGGCCGGGGGAGGGGCCCCGCCCCGCCGCAAGCCGCTCAACCTGCGCCTGCGCGGCGGGCAGGCGGGATCCGCGGCGGCAATCGTGACCAGGGCCGCCGTGCTGCCTGCCAGGCCGGTGAGCCTGCGGCTGGGAAGCCGGCGGCGGGGGGACCGGGTATCGGCCGGGGTGGCGAGGTCCGCCGCGCGCGCGCAAGGCAAGCCCGCCCAGCCGCGCGGGCCCCGCCCGGGCGGCAGCACGCTGCGAGCGGGCGCGTTCCGGGGCGGGCCGTCGGCCAGCCGCCCCGCCACTGCGGCGGCAAAGCCGGTGAACCTCCGGCTCGGCTCGCGGCGCCGGGGGGACGGAGTAGTGGGCACCAGATTCCTCGGGGGGGTCTGGAGGGGTCGCTCCCCCGGGCTAACACGGTTCGCGGGGGCCTGGGGGGGCCGCTCCGCCGGGCTAGCACGGTTCGGGGGCGCCTGGGGGGGTCGCTCCGCCGGGCCGACCCGGTTCGGGGGTGGCAGGGGAGGCCGTTCCGACGGGCTGGCACCGC
The DNA here is from genome assembly GCA_031254715.1 of Nocardiopsaceae bacterium. Taxonomy (GTDB): domain Bacteria; phylum Actinomycetota; class Actinomycetes; order Streptosporangiales; family Streptosporangiaceae; genus JAIRTY01. The sequence goes on from JAIRTY010000758.1 coordinate 11,248, forward strand.
TGGGCAGGGGAGGCTCGCCGGCTAGGCGCCGGCCGGCCGCTGAGCCGCGGTTCGGGGGCGGCGGGCTTGGCCGCAAGCTCGGCAGGCGGGGCAGCCTGGGCAGCCGGAGCGGCCTGGGCGGCCGCGGCGGCGGCGGGCTCACCGGGATCCTGCCCGGCGGCCGCGCTGCGGGCGGCCCCCGGCTGGGCCGGTCCCGGGCCAGGCCCTGGCGACGCTGGCAGCCATGGCGGAAAGGAGGACTGAGATGATCCCGGCCTCGCGGCGCCGCCTGGTGGTGATGTATGTCGTGGTGGCGTCCCTGCTGCTCGCGCTCGGCGGGAGACTGTGGTACCTGCAGGTGATGAACCGGGCCGCCTACCGGACGGCCGCGGCGGCCGACCAGACCCGGACGATCACCGTGCCCCCGGTGCGGGGCGGGATACTCGACGACGTCGGCACCAGCCTGGTCGGCAACCGCACCTCGCTGGTGATCTCGGTCAACCGGATGCTGCTGTCGCAGCAGGCTGACGGCGGCGTGGCTGAGCTGCACCGGCTGGCCAGGCTGATCGGCATGAAGTACCAGCAGCTGCAGCGCAAGCTCCGGGTGTGCGGGCCGAAGGTGACCCAGCCGTGCTGGCAGGGCTCGCCGTACCAGCCAATCCCGATCATGCAGAACGCGCCGAACTCGATCGCGCTCCAGATCATGGAGAGCCAGCGGCAGTTCCCCGGCGTCACGGCCGAGGTCCAGCCGGTCACCCAGTACGCCCACCAGGTCGCCACCTCCGCCGCGCAGGAGCTCGGCTACCTGCAGCCGATCACGCCGCAGGAAATGAAGCAGTTGCGCCTGCCCCAGACCGGATTCTCCGGGGTGGACCTGGTCGGCCAGTCCGGCCTGGAGTCCAGCTATGACGCGCAGCTGCGCGGGTCCCCGGGCCGGAAGCTGGTCCGGGTGGACGCCATGGGCAACGTCACCGGCACCGTCAGCGAGGCCCCGGCCAAGTCCGGCGACACCCTCGTCACCAGCCTCAACTCCAGGCTGCAGGCCGACACCTCGCGGGCGCTGTCGCAGGCGATCAGCAAGGCGCAGTCAGAGGGGAACCGGGGCGCCACGACCGGCGCGGCGGTGGTCATGACCACCACCGGGCGGGTGCTCGCCATGGCCAGCTACCCCAGCTACAACCCGGGCGTGTGGACCAAGGGAATCAACCAGGGCCAGTTCAAGGCCCTGTTCGGGAGCAGCCACGGCGAGCCGATCCTCAACCGTGCCACCCAGGGCGAGTACGGCCCCGGCTCGACCTGGAAGGTGACGTCCACCGCGGCGGCCATGATGCACGGTTTCAACGGGACCGGCCCGTACCAGTGCCCGGGCGCCGTGAACATCGCCGGCCGCACCTTCCACAACTGGACAACCTCGAACCTCGGCCCGATGTCGCTGCACCAGGCGCTGGTGATGTCCTGCGACACCGTCTTCTACCAGCTCGCCTACCGGATGTACCTGCACGACCGGCCGCGGGCCAACGTCACGATCAACCCGCACCCGCCGGCCCAGCTCATGCAGAAGATGGAGGTGGCCTGGGGCTTCGGCCACCGTACCGGGGTGGACCTGCCGGAGGAGAACACCGGCACCGTCCCTACCCGGCAGTGGCTGTACGACTACTGGGCGCAGTTCAAGAAATACTGGTGCAAGACCGGCAAGCAGAATGGCTCCTACCTGCAGCAGATCGCCTACGACGACTGCCGGACCGGCTACCAGTGGACGCCGGGCCAGGCGGCGATCTCCGCCATCGGGCAGGGCTACGTCTCGGTCACTCCGCTCCAGCTCGCCCGGGCCTACGCCGCCCTCGCCAACGGCGGCAGGCTGTACAGCCCGCGGCTGGGGGAGGCGCTGATCTCCCCATCCGGCCAGGTGGTCAAGCGGATCCGGCCGCCGGTCACCGGTCACCTGCCGGTCTCGCGGTACGTGCTCGACTACATCCGGAGCTCGCTGGAGGGCGTCGTGACGCAGGGGACCGCGGCGGGTGCGTTCTCCGGCTTCCCGCTCAGCAAGGTGCAGATCGCTGCCAAGACCGGTACCTCGGAGGTGTTCGGCGGCCAGGCCACCTCGGTGTTCGCCTCGTTCGCGCCCGCCAGCCACCCCAAGTACGTGGTCGTGGTGATGGTCCCCAAGTCCGGTGAGGGCGCGGACGTGTCGGCGCCGTGCGCCCGCCAGATCTGGGACTCGATCTACGGTCTCGAGGGCCACCAGGCGGCGTTCCCCGGCGGGCAGGCGCCGGCCAAGCTGCCGAAGATCTCGGGCAGCGGCGTCATCACCCCGCCGGCCGGTTACGCCACGCATCCGCCCCGCCGGAAGCCGGGCAAGCACGCGACGCCAGCCCCGACCGCGAGCACCGGAACCACCGGGACGACCGGGACCACGGGCACCACCAGAACGGGGACAACGGGGACGAACGGATGAGCATTCAGCGGGAAAGCGGGCTGAGAAAGCAGGGGCCGGTCGGCCTGCGGCGGCCGGCCGGTTACCGCGGGCTGCCGCCGGTGTGGCCGGCCAGGCCCGGCGGCGGGGGAGGCACCGCCTTCGGCGGCCAGCCGGGCACGCTCCGCCACCGGCTGCTGGCGAAGGACTCCCCGCTGCGCCAGCTGGACTGGGTGCTGCTGGCGGTGGTGCTCGGGCTGTCCCTGATCGGCACGCTGCTGGTGTGGTCGTCCACCCAGCCCGGGCTGCGGCAGATCGGCGCGGACCCGCAGAACTACCTCAAGAAGCAGCTGCTGAACATCGTGGTCGGCCTGATCGTCATGGGCGCGGTCACCATGCTCGACGCCCGGCAGCTGCGGCTGTTCGCGCTGCCGGTGTACGCGATGTCGCTGCTGGGGCTGGTGGCCGTGCTCTCGCCGCTGGGCAGCACGATCAACGGCGCGCACGCGTGGATCTCGCTGCCGGCCGGGTTCCAGGTCGAACCCGCCGAGTACGCGAAGCTGGGGCTGATCCTCACCAT
>JAIRTY010000791.1 GCA_031254715.1 Nocardiopsaceae bacterium
TGCTGCTACAACTACAACGGGTACCCGCCCGGCATCACCGTGACCGGCCAGGCCACCGTGCGCGGCACCGGCATGTCCGCCCGGTCCTCGGCCGTGACGAAGGCGGTGACGAGCGCGACCAGCCAGGCCAAGGCGGCGGCCAGCGCGGCCGGGATCTCGCTGGGCGCCATGACCAGCATGCAGATCTCGGCGAACTACTACTACCCGTATCCGGTCGCGGGTGCCTTGCCGAGCGCGGGCAACGTAGGCGGCGCGCCGGCCGGCGCGAGCACGGTCGCGCCTGGCGCGGCCACCGCCCCCGCTGGGGCCAACAGCAGCCCGGCGATCGCGTGCCCGGGCGGGCGCTGCCCGCCCACCACCTACGCGAACGTCACCATGACCTGGGCGCTCGCCACCTAGCGGGAACCGGTCCGGCGCGGCCCGGCGTGCCCATGGCGCCGAGCGGCCCGTTACTTGCCGGGACATGTGATATTGATCGGCCATGGCGACCTGGATCACCAAGGACAGCGGGCCGGGCGGCGGGCTGCGGGTCGCGGTCAAGGATCCCATCGACGTGGCCGGCCTGCCCACGACCGCCGCCTGCCTGGCCGTCGCCGACCGGGCGGAGCCCGCTGCGGCCGATGCCGCCTGCCTGGCCGGGCTGCGGGCCGCGGCCGCCCGCGGCCAAGCGCACCTGGCCGGCAAGGTCAACCTGCATGAGCTTGCGTACGGCATCAGCGGGGTCAACCACGCGTTCGGCACGCCGGTCAACCCGCTCGACCCGGCCCGGGTCCCCGGCGGTTCCTCCAGCGGGTCGGCGGTGGCGGTGGCGGCCGGCGAGGCGGACGTCGGGTACGGGTCGGACACCGGCGGCTCGATCCGGATCCCGGCGGCCTGCTGCGGCGTGGCAGGCCTGAAGACCACCGGCGGCCGGATCCCGCTGACCGGGGTGTGGCCGCTGGCGCCCAGCCTCGACACCGTGGGACCCATGGCCCGGGACGTGGCGGGGCTGGCGGCCGGGATGGCGCTGCTGGAGCCAGGTTTCACGGTGGCGAGCGAGGCTCCCGGTAGCGTCGGCCGGGTGTCGATCGACGCCGACCCGGCGGTGACGGCGGCGGTGGACGCCGCGCTGGCCGCGACCGGCTGGCAGGTCGTCCCGCTGACGCTGGCGGGACTCGATGCCGCCCAGGCCGCGGCCATGGACGTGCTGGCGGCCGAGGCGTGGGCGTCCGACCGGGAACTGGCCGAGACCGCGCCCGGCCGCATCGGCGCCGACGTGCTCGCCCGGCTCCGCGAGTCAAGCAAGGTCACAGCGGCCAGGCTGGCCGCCGCCCGGCAGGAGGCGGCAACCTGGCGCAAGACCGTGGCCGCCCTGTTTGACCAGGTGGAGCTGCTGGCCCTGCCGACACTGCTGGGATTCCCGCCGCGAGTGGCGGAGGCCTCCGGCATGCCCCGGATCCGCGGCATCACCGCGGCCGTCAACCTGGCGGGCCTGCCCGCGCTGGCGCTGCCGGTCCCGGCCGCAGGCCCGCTGCCGGCCAGCATCCAGCTGATCGGGCCGCCCGGCGGCGAGGAGCGGCTGCTCGCCGCCGGCGCCGTGCTGGAACAGGCGGTGCGCGCCTGACCGGTGCCGCCGCCGAGTCAACCCGCCCCCGCCCGGGAATGTCGACGGCGGGGGCACAAGGGGGACCAGATGACCGGCGCCACGCTGCACGACGACCCGGACATGGCGGCCCAGCTTGAGCGGACCCTGATCGGCGCCTACGCGGACGCGGCCGACCTGGGCGAGGCCCTGGTCACCGCGGGCCGGGTCAGCCCGGGCGACTACGGCCAGTGGCACGCCGCCTGGTCGCACACGGCCCGGGTGGCATCGGCTGCCGGGGACGACGCGGCTGCCCGGGGCCACCACACGTTCGCGGCCCGCGGGTACCTGCGCGCAGCCGAGTACTGGCGGCAGTCGTACTTCTTCCTCCGCCACGACCTCGCCGACGACCGGGTCCAGGAGGCCTACCAGCAGCAGCGGGACGCGTTCGGCCGCGCGGCGCCGCTGCTGCCCGCCCGGGCCGAGCCGGTGTCGATCCCGTTCGACCCCGTCCCGTTGCCCGGTTACCTGCTCCAGCCCGGGCCCGACGGCGGCGGCCCGCGCCCCACCGTCCTGTTCCCCGGCGGCTTCGACGGCACCGCCGAGGAGATCTACAAGTACGGCGCCGCGGTCGCGACCGAGCTCGGCTGGAACGCGCTGGCCTGGGACGGTCCCGGGCAGGGCGGGATGCTGGTCGAGCACGGGGTGCCCATGCGGCCGGACTTCGAGATCGTGCTGACCGCGGTCACCGACTGGGTGCTGGCGCAGCCGTTCGCGGATCCGGAGCGGCTGCTGCTGGTGGGCCGGAGCCTGGGCGGCTACCTGGCACCGCGCGGCGCCAGCGGCGAGCCGCGCATCGCCGCACTGGTCTGCGACCCGGGCCAGTTCGACTTCACCTCCCGGTTCACCGCCAGTTTCGGCCCCCGCGAATGGCAGCAGGTGCTGGACGCGGACCCGGACACCGACGCGAAGCTGGAACGCTTCCTCGCCCGGCCGCGCGACCGGGAGTACTACGGCTCCCGGATGGCCGCCATGGGAGCGGACACATTCGGCCAGTGGCTGCGCACGCTGACCGGCTACACCCTGGCCGGGCGCGCCGGGCAGATCACC
>JAIRTY010000829.1 GCA_031254715.1 Nocardiopsaceae bacterium
GTGCCGTCCTCCTGCTCATCAGCCACCGTGGTCACGCGGCCCACCCGGGTCACGCGGCCACACCGGATCTCCAGCCTAGGGCACGCGGTTACAGGCCGACGGCGGCGTAGAGGTCGCCGATCTCGTCCGGGGTGAGGGAACGGGTGGTGCCTGGCCGCAGCGATCCGAGCGCGACCGGGCCGACCCGGATCCGGACCAGGCGGCTGACCGGGTGGCCTGCCGCCGCCAGCAGCCGCCGCACGATGTGCTTGCGGCCCTCATGCAGGGTGATCTCCACCAGCGCGCGCGACGCCGTCCGGTCCACCACCCGGAACCGGTCCGCGCTGGCAGGCCCGTCCTCCAGTTCGATGCCTGTGAGCAGCCGGCGCCCGACGTCGCGGGCGACCGGCCCGGCGACGTCTGCCAGGTAGGTCTTGAGCACGCCGTACCGGGGGTGGGCCAGCCGGTGGGCGAGCTCGCCGTCGTTCATCAGCAGCATCAGGCCCTCGGTGTCGAAGTCGAGCCTGCCCACGTGGTAGAGCCGTTCCGGCTGCCCGGTCAGGAAATCGGCGATGGTGGGCCGCCCCCGGCTGTCGGACATCGTGGTGAGGACCCCGGCGGGCTTGTTGAGCGCCAGGTACACCACGTCCTGGCGGGCCGGGATCCGCTTCCCGTCCACCCGGATGATCTGCCGCTGCGGGTCAACCCGGGCCCCGAACCTGCGCACGGTCTCGCCGTCCACCTCGACCCGCCCGGCGCCGATCAGTTCCTCGCAGTGCCGCCTGCTGCCGACGCCCGCCGCCGCCAGCACCTTCTGCAGCCTGACCCCGCCGGGGACGTCGGTGAGCGAGTCGCGCTCCGGCTCCGGGTCCGTGCCGCCGGGCCGGGCGGCAGCGCCCGTGACGGCACGCCGGGCCGGGGCACGGCGTGCCGCATCCCGGTCCCGCGCGGCGCTGCCCCCGCTACGGCTCTGCCCGCGCATCTCCCGCTTCTCCGGCGTCCGTGGCACCCTCCGGGGTGGGGGCGCCGTCCTTATCGTCCTGGCCGGGGTCCTGGGCAGCTTCTCCGTGGCCCGCAGCGGCATCAGGCGCGGCTGCGCGCCCCGGGCGGGCCAGCCCGCCGCCGCTGCCGCCCCGGTCAACCGGCCCCGGCCGGCCTCCCGTCGCCGCCTCCTCGGCTTCCTCCGGGTCCGGGAGGTAGGGCGCGAGCTCCGGCAGGTCAGCCAGGGCGGGCAGGCCGAGCCGCTCCAGGAAGTAGCCGGTGGTCCGGTACAGGATGGCCCCGGTCTCCCCGTCCGTGCCCGCCTCCTCGACCAGGCCCCGCAGGGTCAGCGTACGCATCACCCCGTCGCAGTTGACGCCGCGCACGGCCGACACCCGGGCCCGGCTGACCGGCTGCTGGTAGGCGACCACCGCGAGCGTTTCCAGTGCCGCCTGGGTCAGCCGCACCTCCTGCCCGTCCCGCACGAACCGCTCCACCACCGGCGCGCAGTCGTCCCTGGTGTAAAAGCGCCAGCCGCCAGCCACCTGGTGCAGCTCAAACCCGCGCCCCTCCTCCTGGTAGGAGGAGGCGAGGCCGCGCAGCGCGGCCGCGACCTCGTGCCGGGGCCGTTCCAGCACCTGGGCGAGGTCTACTTCCGGCACCGGCTCATCCGCGACCAGCATGATGGCCTCCAGGCTGGCGCGCAGCTCCGGCGGGCCGTCCGCTCCTGGCATGCTCATCCGGCGTCCTCCGCAGGCCCGTCCGCCCGGCCCGCCTGGTCCGGCTGGTCATCGGGACGCCAGGTCACGTACAGCTCGCCGAACGGGCTGAGCTGGTCGAACGTCACGCATCCGGCGCGGTAGAGGTCCAGCAGCGCCAGGAACCGCGCCACGATCTCGTAGCGGCCAGCGCAGTCGGCGGTCAGGCTGCCGAAGCTGGCCCGCCCCAGCGTCCGCAGCCGGCTCGTGATGATCGCGGACTGCTCCTCCACCGTGGTGCTGGGCGAGTGGATGTGCCCGGTGGACACGACCGGGTCCGGCCGCGGCGCGAGCACCTGGGCGGCAAACCGCGCGAACTCGGCCGGGCCGAGGCCCAGCAGCACCTCGGGCAGCAGCTCAGCGAACCTGGGCTCGATCGGCACCCGCCGCGGGAACCGGCGGGCCTGGGCGGCCATCCGGCCCGCGAACACGGCCGCGACCTCCTTGTACGCCCGGTACTGGAGCAGCCGGGCGAACAGCAGGTCCCTGGCCTCCAGCAGGGCCAGATCCTCCTCGTCCTCCACCTCGCCGGCGGGCAGCAGCCGGGCCGCCTTGAGGTCCAGCAGGGTGGCGGCGACCAGCAGGAAGTAGCTCGCCTGATCCAGGTCCCAGCCGTCGGCACGGGCCCGGATATAGGCGATGAACTCGTCGGTGACCTGGGACAGCGCCACCTCGGTGATGTCCAGCTGGTGCTTGGAGATCAGCCCGAGCAGCAGGTCGAACGGCCCCTCGAAGACATCGAGGTGGACCTCGAAGCCGCCGCTGGGTGCCTTGCCTCCGCCGGCCTGCTCAGCGGCCATCAGCGCGGTCACAAGCGGTCAGCCGCGCCGGATCCGCCGGCCCCCGCGCGGCCAGCCGGGACGCTTGCGCCCGCCGCCGCTCCCTGCACGTGAACCGCCTCCCGACGAAACCTGCCACGATCCACGGTAGTGCCTGAGCCGCTGTGGCGGGCCCGCGCTCGGGCCCTGGCAGCCCTGGTCCTGGCAGCGCGCGGCAGGCTCACCGAGCGGGCACGGCGGCGCTGTCCGCCTTCCGCCACCGCTCCAGTACCTCCTTGGCCAGGTCGCGGTAGGAGGTCGCCCCCAGGCTCGCGGGGTCGAAGCGGGTGATCGGCTCCCCTGCCACGGTGGCGTCAGGGAAGCGGACCGTCCGGTTGATCACAGTGTGGAAGACCTTGTCGCCGAACCCGGTCACCACCCCGTTCAGCACCTCGCGCGAGTGCAGGGTGCGGGAGTCGTACATGGTGGCGAGCAGGCCGTCGATGCCCAGCTTGGGGTTGAGCCGGGACGAGACCTTGTCGATGGTCTCCATCAGCAGCGCGACCCCGCGCATGGCGAAGTACTCGCATTCCAGCGGCACGAGCACGCCGTCGGCGCAGGCGAGCGCGTTGACGGTGAGCAGGCCGAGGGACGGCTGGCAGTCGATGAGCGCGATGTCGTATTCGGTCAGCAGCGGCTCGAGCACCCCGCCGAGCACGAACTCCCGCCCGACCTCGTGCACGAGCTGGACCTCAGCGCCGGACAGGTCGATGTTGCTCGGCAGCAGGTCCATCCCGTTGACGTTGGTCTTGAGCACCACGTCACTGGCCTTGATGCCCCGCTCCATCAGCAGGTTGTAGACCGTGGACTCCAGCTCGTGGGTGGGAACGCCGAGACCGACAGAGAGCGCGCCCTGCGGATCGAAGTCAACCAGCAGCACCCGGCGACCCAGCTCTGCCAGGGCCGCGCCGAGGTTGATGGTGGTGGTGGTCTTGCCGACCCCGCCCTTCTGGTTGCAGACCGCTACCACGCGGGCCGGACCATGGCTGACCATGGGCTCCGGATCCGGAAATTTTGGCAGGGGACGCCCAGTGGGTCCGATTCCAGGCTCCGAGTCCCAGGACACTGCAGCCATCTGCGCCACCTCCCCGGCGGACTGGGCAGAATGCCTCGCTGGAACCGGGACTTTAGGGGGTGGCTGCGCCCACAGCAAGCCGACTCACCGTTCCGGCACGTATCGGCCCTGATTATCCCGTCGCCGCCAGCACGCGCTTACCCGCGCGCCACATCCGGGCGCCGCTACCGGGCGCGCGGGTGGGCGGCCGCGTACACCTCGCGCAGCTTGTCGGCGGTCACGTGGGTGTACACCTGGGTGGTGGTGACCGAGGCGTG
>JAIRTY010000044.1 GCA_031254715.1 Nocardiopsaceae bacterium
GGGCAGCCGGGACCGCACACGGCCGCCAGCACCTGCCCGGCGATCCCGGACCCGCCCATGCCGGTCACCACCACCGCGCGCGGCCGCCCCGCCCCGGTGACCGGGCTCAGGTCGGTCTCCGCTGTCGCCGAGGCGGCTGCCCTGACCTGGGCCGCCGACGACGCCACCTGGCGCAGCATGCCCGCCGGGTCGGCCGCTTCCAGCAGCTCAGGGTCATCGAGCCGGTCGGCGGCCATCGTCATGTGGCCTGCTCGGGCCTGCGCGCCGAGTCCACGAGCAGGACCGGGATGTCGTCGCGGACGGGGTAGGCGAGACGGCACTCCGGGTTCGTGCACACGAGCTCGCTGGCCTCCTCATCCGGGCGCAGCGGCGCGTGGCAGGCCGGGCAGGCCAGGATCTCCAGCAGCCAGTCGTCAATGTTCACGAGATCTCCCACCGGAACGGGGGTCGGCAGGCCCGGACGTGCGGCCTGATACCACCGCATGTCTTATCGCAGCCGAACGGTCTGGTACCACCGAATGCCTTACCCCGCCTCGCCGCGCACGATCCCGAGCACCTCGTCGCGGACCTCGGCCAGCGTGGCCTCGTCCCCCGCCTCCGCGTTGAGGCGCAGCAACGGCTCGGTGTTCGACGGGCGGAGGTTGAACCACCAGTCGCTGCCGGAGACGGTCAGCCCGTCCAGCTCGTCGGTGCTGACGCCGGGCCGGTCCGCGAAGGCGGCGCGGACCGCGGCGGTGACGCCGGCCTGGTCGCCTACCTCGCTGTTGATCTCCCCGGAGGCGTGGTAGCGGGAGAACTCCGCCAGCAGCTCCGACAGCGGCCGGTCCTGGCCGCCGAGCGCGGCCAGCACGTGCAGGGCGGCCAGCATCCCGGAATCGGCGAACCAGAAGTCCCGGAAGTAGAAGTGACCGGAATGCTCGCCGCCGAAAATCGCCCCGGTCTCGGCCATCCGCGCCTTGATGAACGAGTGCCCCACCCGGGTCCTGACCGGCCTGCCGCCGTGCTCGGTGATGATCTCCGGCACCGCCCGCGACGTGATCAGGTTGTGGATGACCGTCGCGCCGGGCTCCTGCGCCAGCTCGCGCACGGCGATCAGCGCGGTCAGCACCGACGGCGAGACGATCTGGCCGCGCTCGTCGACCACGAAGCAGCGGTCGGCGTCCCCGTCGAACGCCAGGCCCACGTCGGCCCCCGCCTGCAGCACGGCCTGCTGCAGGTCGCGCAGGTTGGCCGGGTCGATGGGATTGGCCTAGTGGTTCGGGAACGTGCCGTCGAGCTCGAAGAACAGCGGGATCAGGGTGATCGGCAGCCCTTCGAACACCTTGGGCACGGTGTGGCCTGCCATCCCGTTCCCGGCGTCCACCGCCACCGTCAGCGGCCGGATGCCGGACAGGCCGACGAGTTCCTTGAGGTGGCTGGCATAGCCGGCGAGCAGGTCGCGCCGGGTGACCGTGCCCGGCTCACTGTGGTAGGGAGGCACCCCGGTGGCGACCATCTGCTGCAGCTCGGCCAGGCCGGAATCGGCGCCGACCGGGCGCGCCCCGGCGCGGCACAGCTTGATCCCGTTGTACTTGGACGGGTTGTGGCTGGCGGTGATCATCGCGCCCGGGATGTCCAGGCTGCCGCTGGCGTAGTACAGCATGTCGGTGGAGCCGAGACCGGCGGCGACCACGTTGCCGCCCTGCGAGGTGGCGCCGCGCGCGAACGCGTCCGCCAGCGGCGGCGACGAGGTGCGCATGTCGTGCACGATCACGACCGACGGCGCCCCGGTGAGCCGGATGAAGGCGGCCCCGACCGCCGCCGCCACGTCCTCGTCAAGCTGGTCGGGGACGGTCCCGCGGATGTCGTAAGCCTTGAAGATCTTGCCGTAATCGGCCACCTCGGCGTCGCCTCCCGTGTCGGCCGGCCGGATGCCTCGGGTTCAGGTGTCCGAGCCTACCGCCGGGGCGCGCACCGGCATCCTGGCCCCGTTCCTGGGCGAGTCTGGGGGATTCCGCGCGGCCCGGCCCAGGCCGCGGCGGCCGGCGCTACCGGCGCTGCCGGCGCTCGTCCGGGGCGGAGCGCAGCACCCGCAGGTGGCCGCGCCTGGCCACCTCGATGCCCTGCCCGGCCGGCTCCCGCCCGGGACCGGGCAGCGCGGCCTCGCGCACCGCGTCCGCCAGCGCCTCCAGGTCGTCGGCGACCGCCGGCTCCGGCTCCGCCTCGGCCAGCGGCAGCCGGACCACATCCCAGCCGCGGGGAGCGGTCAGCCGGTCCGCGTGACCCGTGCACAGGTCGTAGCAGTGGGGCTCGACGTACGCGGCCAGCGGGCCGAGCACGGCAGTCGAGTCCCGGTACACGTAGGTGAGCGTGTAAACGGCCAGCCGCCGGCACCCCGGCCGGGAACAGCTACGGGACATCACCGGCTCCACCTCGCTCACAGCCCGGCCCCGCCGCGGTCCCGGCGCCGGCCCCGGTCGTGAGGCGGCCGCGTGCCCCACTTCGGGGCAGGGTCACGCGCATCGCTCACATCGGCTGACCGTACCGATACCGGGCCCGCAACGCCATCACCCAGGGCGGTGTCGGGCGTCGTGTCTCGGGCCGGGCCGGCCCGCCGCCGGGAACCTGCCCGGATACGCTCGGGCTGGGCGGACCGGGGACGGGTAGCTGTGCGGACCTTGGAGGGGTAGCTGTGCAGACCGGAGAGGGGCGGCCGGCGCGGGCCGGGGGCCGCATCAGGCGGCGTGACCGGCACGGCCGGGGGCTGCGGGGAGCGCTCGCCCCGGCCGGGGTGCCGCTGCACCGGACCCGGGCTGAGCGGTTCGATGACCTGGTCTTGCAGGCCGTGGCCCGGCTGGAGCCGCGCTGGGAGTCGCAGCTGGCGCGGGTCGAGTTCGCGGTGGAGGAGATCCCGCCGCTCGACCCGCCCGGCCATCCCCCGGGCCCGGTACCGCTCGCGCGGCTGGAGGAAGGACCACCGCCGGCCGCCGCAGCCGGGGCAACGGAACCGGGCGAGCCGCCAGCCCCGCCGCGCATCGTGTTGTACCGGCGGCCGCTGATGGCCCGGGCCGACGGCGAAGAAGACCTGGGTGACCTGGTCTCCGACGTGGTGATCGAGGAGTTCGCGCGCCTGCTCGGGATCGACCCGGAGGAGGTCGACCCCGGTTACTCCGGCGGCGACTAGGTCGCCGGGCGGCCAGCGCCGGCCTGGCCGGCGGGTCGCTCAGCAGCCTGGTGAGCCGCCTGGTGGCGGGAGCCGGCGGCAGTCGTGGTCAGCGGCCGTTACCGGGGAGGCCGTTGCTGACCGGCGGCAGGGGCACGCTGGTCAGCGCGCTCTCCACCGGCTGCAGCGCCTGGGCGGTGGCGGTCTGGCTGTCCATGACGAGCCGCCCGGCATACAGCGGCCCGGATCCGGGCAGCGGGGCGATCGCGACCGAGAACGACGAGCCCGCCTGGGTGCCCTTCACGTGCGGGAGCGGTACCACCCGGCTCTTGTGCGCCTTCACCTTCACCACCTTGCTGGCCGGGCTGGCGCTGTGCGACCCGGCCGCGAACTCGGTGATCCGCACCGCCACCGGGCCGCCGGGGGCGGTCAGTATCAGCTGGCTGCTCTCCCCGGCTCCGGACATGTTCGCGGCGACCACCCCCTGTTCCTCGATCGCCGGTGATGCGGCGGTGAACAGGCCAGGTGCGCTGGCCGAGCCGCCAGTGATCATGGCAGACGCGGTGAGCGGGACGTTCGACGCGAGCTTGATCGCGGCCGGGATGCCGCCGAGGGAGGGCAGCGTGACCTCGATAGCGGAGCCCGCCGGCACGTCGATGCCACCGCCGCCGGTCGGCTGGTAGGTACCGCGGGAGGTGACCGCCGAGATCGTGACGTGCGCATCCCGCTCCCCGGGCACGGCCAGGAACAGCTGCCTGCTGCCGGAGGTGGCTGGCAGCCCCGGCACCAGCACCCGCCTGGCCGGCATCTGGGCCGCGGGCAGCCAGGAACCGCCGCCAGCGCCCTTGATCTCCTGCACCGCCGCGGCCACCTGGCCGACACTGGTGCGGACGTGCAGCGCGACCACCCGCGAGCCGGGGATGACCCCCGCCAGTGACTGCACGACCATCCCGTGCGGCGGCACCGTGATGCCGGTATCGCTGCGCCCCTGCAGCGGCCCGGCGTCCGTGGCGATCTCGACGTTCGCGTCCGCTGCCTGGTCCGCCGGGTTGGCCAGGAACAGCTGGATCCGGCTGGCGGCACGCACGCCGGGCCCGGTGAACCAGAAATCGGTGCCGGGGCTCTCACACGGGGCGGCCGGGATCCGCCCGGCGAACGTCTGCTCGGCCGCCAGCCCGCGCGCCATCGAGCCGCTGGCCTGGACGATCGCTCCGCCCCTGACCCGGGACGTCGGCACCGGCGGGCTGCTGGTGCCTGCCTGCTGGCCGCTGCCTCCTTGCTGGGTCCCGCCGCTGCCCTGCTGGCCACCGGTTCCCGGCTGCGGGGTGTGCGGCGCAGCCGGGAGCGGGGGCGCGATCCGCACGGTCGTCCCGGTCAGCTGCCCGGTCTGGGTGGCGGACTTCAGCGGCCCGCCGGTGCCGGGAGTGAGCCGGGTGAGTTCCGCCCGGCCCGGCCCGGTGCCGGCCGGGGCAGCGATCATCGCGAGCCCCGCGCCACCGCTGGTCACCTGGCCGAGCATGGGGCACGCCCGCTCGACCGCGGTGACCGCGGCCGACTTCGGCTGCGTGGACTGCCCCGCGCTGAGCGCGACCGGATGGCCCATGGCCAGCCCGTAGACGCCGGCCAGCACCACGACCGCGACGAGCGCCGGGATCAGCCGGCTCGTTCCCCGCACATTCACCGGTCCTGCCCTCCAGCGCCCCGGCGGCGGGAACGGCCCCGGCCGGGCCAGCCACGGCGGGAACCGCCCCGGTCCGCGGGATCGTCGTCCTGGGACCCCTCCGGCTCGTAGTCCCCGGGGTCATAGCCCTGGACCCGGTAGTCGCCGGGCCGGTACTCGCGGCTGGGGTACCTGCCGGTCGGGTAGTCCCCGGCCCCCCCGGTGCCGGGCTCGTCCCCAGCCGGGTAGCCGCTGCCGTGCTCACCGGAGGAACGCCCGCCGCTGTATCCGCCGGCCGGGTAGCTGCCGTAATCGCCACGGCCGGAGCCGGGGTCGCCACGGCCGGAGCCGTAATCGCCGCGGCCGGAGCCGTAATCGCCGGGGGCGGGCCGATCGCCGGCTCGCCGGTCCCGGCCGGCCCGGCGGCGGCTGCTCCCCTCGTACCCGCCAGGGGCGGCACCGCCAGGGGCAGCACCGCCGGAGCTCCCGGCCGCGCGGTAGTCGTCGCCGGTACCGTGCCGGGGATAGCCCTCCGGGCTGCTCCCCTCGGGGTAACCGCTGACCGGATCCCGTCCTGGGTAACCGCGAGAACGCCCGCGGTAACTCTCCCGGCGGCCTGGCCCCCGGTAGCCGCGGCCGGGAGGACCGCCCTCGCTCCCGCGGCCGGGATCACCTTCCCCGCCGCCACGGCCGCGATAACCCTCCGCACTCTCACGGCCGCGATAATCCGCAGCACCGTCGCGGCCCGAGCCCTCCGGACGGCTGAGCTCGGGATAGCCATCAGGGCCGACTTCCGGCTGAGCACGCCCCCGGCGGCGGGCACGACGGCTACTGCCCGGCGCGTACCGCTCCTCCGGCCGGCTCGGCGACGGCCCGGCCGGGGGCCTGCCAGAACTCTCCGGACCGTAGGCGCCGGTGCG
>JAIRTY010000077.1 GCA_031254715.1 Nocardiopsaceae bacterium
ACGCTGGCCCGGCGGCTGCGGCTGCTCGGGCTTGACACCTGGTACCGCAACGACACCGGCGACGACGAGCTGATCGAGGTCTCGGCGGCAGCGAACCGGATGCTGCTGACCCAGGACCGGGGGCTGCTGCGGCGCCGGGCGGTCCGGGCGGGCGCCTACGTGCGCGGCAGCGGCCCGCAGGCTCAGCTCGCCGACGTGCTCGACCGGTTCGCGCCGCCGATCAGCCCGTGGACCCGCTGCCCCGCCTGCAACGGCGCGCTGGCCCCGGCCGGGCTGCCGGAGGTCGAGGCCCAGCTGGAGCCGGGGACCCGCCGCACCTACACCGAGTTCGCGCGCTGCCAGGCCTGCGGCCGCGCGTACTGGCACGGCGCCCACGCCCGGCGGCTGGAGGCCATGGTGGCCGGCGCCCGCCGACAGCTAGCGGCACACACGCCACCCGGGCGACTGCCTACTATAGTAGGGATATCATCACTCTAGTAGTGCTGCCCCAGCTGGAGTATGCGGCCATCATGGACTTGTCACACCCGATTGCTAGCGTCGTTCCGACCCTGGACGGCCCGGTCCTGGAGGCACTGTCACGGACCACCATGCCGCTGACTGGTCGTCAGGTCCACCGCATGGCCGGATCAGGGTCCGAGGCAGGCGTGCGCAAGGTGCTCGGCCGCCTGGCAAGCCACGGGCTGGTGAATGTCACGCCAGCGGGCGGAAGCCTGCTGTACACCGCCAACCGTGACCACCTTGCCTGGCCAGCGGTTGAGATATTGACAGCAATGCGTCTCGAGTTGTTTGAGCGACTCCGTGAGCGTTTCGGTGCATGGGATCCGCTGGCGGTTCATGCGAGCCTCTTCGGGTCGGCTGCACGGAAGGATGGTGGCCCGGGTAGTGATGTCGATCTTCTCGTTGTGCGCCCCGAGGCGTGCGCTGAGGACAGCGAGCCCTGGGCGGGCCAGGTCGACCAGCTACGGGCGGATGTCCAGGCGCGGACCGGCAACCCCTGCCAGGTGTTCCAGCTTGACCTGCCACAGCTGCAGCGGCACATCGCTGCCAGCGACCCGCTCGTTTCCGAATGGCGCCGGGACGCCATCACGTTGCACGGCGAGAGCCTGGACGCTGTCCTGGCGCAGGTTGATGACTCCCCCACCGCCAGCTAGGCGCGGACGTGCTGCCGGGAGCTCGCGATGAGCCCGGCAGGCATACCCCGGAATCAGACTTGTGATGGAAAGCACGCGAGGACTCGCCTGGCCCACGCCCGCGCGTTTCTCACCGTCGCTGAGCTCGTAGGCACCGACCCAGACGACGTAGCTACACCGTCAGTGAGTACTGCGCTGGCGGTACTGGCGGGGATCGCGGCCTCTGACGCCGCGTGTTGTGCCGCGCTGCGCATGCGCGCCCGGGGCCAGGACCACGGGCAAGCTGCCCGGCTCCTGGGTGAGATCACTCCAGATGGGACGGAGATGGCCCGGGATCTTGTCCGGTTACTGGCAATCAAGGACGACGCTCACTACGGCCTCTTGGACGTAAGCGGCCAGCGCGCCGCCACCGCCCTGCGCCAGGCAGGCCGCCTTGTCACCAGGGCCGGGCGGCTCGTCGAGTCCATACCTTGAGAAGAGCGAGGATGTCAGGGGTGAGCCGATGGCCGATTCCGCCCCCTTCACCGATCCCTGCCTCGGCACCTACCGGCCGGTGCCGGCCGCGGGGCCGGGGGTGTGCCTGGTCTGTCACTCCGGCCCGCCGTCCGGCCGGGACATCTGTCATAGCTGCTCGTTCACCATGGCGCAGGTCAGCTATCCGACCCGGCACGTGGTGCCGGTGTCGCTGTACCAGGCGCCCGGGGAGCTCTGGCACGTGCTGCGGCAGTACAAGGACGGCAGCGGGCCGGCCAGCGGGCTGCTCGCCGTGCAGGCCGCGGCCATGCTGGCGCAGTTCACCGCGTCCCACCTGCCGTGCCTGCGCCAGCTGCTCGGCGGCGGGCCGGACCTGGTCGCCACCGTTCCCAGCACCCGGCCCGGCCAGCGGGAAGCCGGGCACCCGCTGGAGACCGTGGTCAGGGCGGTGGTGAGCCTGGCCCGGCTGCGCGCGCCGCTGCTGGCGCCCGGGACCGCCGGCACCGGCCACAACCAGCCGGACGACGACGCGTTCCAGCCGACCAGGAAGCTGTCGGGGGAACGGGTGCTGCTCATCGACGACACGTTCACGACCGGGGCGCGGGTCCAGAGCGCAGCCTCGGCGTTACGCCGCGGCGGCGCGGCCGCGGTGGCGGCGGTGACCATCGGCCGGGTGATCTGGCCGGACTGGAACCCGAACTGCCGCCGGATCTGGGACCAGGCCAGCCACGAGCCATTCTCGTTCGATACCTGCTGCCTGTGCCGGGACCACGGCGGTCACGGCGGCGGCGACCCGTAGGTGACCGGAAATTACCGGCGTAACGTTGGGATATGGATAGCGGTCTGGTGGGGAGCGAGTACGCGGGCCATCTCACCGATGCCGACATCCGGCTGCTGGCCGGCGCCGCCGGGCGGGGAAGCCTGCCCGATGGTGCCGGTGAGGATGCCGGCCCAGGCTGGCTGCGGCGCGACCCGTCGCTGCTGCCAGCGCTGCTGAGCGACCCGGGGGTGGCCCGGGCCGTGCTCGGCAGCGACGGGGATCAGGTTGACACCGCGCCTGCGTCGCCGTTCCTGGTCTTCGCGGTGGCGGTGCATCAGGCTGCGACGGAACTTGAGGTCGCTGGCTACCTGCCCGAGCGAACCGGGCCGCGGCAGCGGGTGCCGTTGTTCGACGTGCCGACGCTGCGGGACTTCCTCGGCTCGCCGGCCCGGCGGCTGTTCCTGGCCGAACTGCTCGCCTCGTTCACCAGGGTCTCCAGCGGGCGGTACCGGGTCCAGGTCCGCGGCCAGACCCGGACCCGGCGTTACAGCGAACTCGACCCGGTCCGGCTCGCCGGGCTGCTCGACGCGGTGCCGGAATCGGAACGGCCCGGGGTGTACCGGCGGCTCGGCGACGTGTCGCTGTTCCTGACCGGCGTGTTCCCTGACTACGCGGCCGGCCGCGCGCTCGGCCTGGTGAACGCCGCCCGGCTGGTCCGGGCCGCCCAGGTGCCGGCCAACGAGGCCGAGCGGCTGGCCACCGCGCCCTCGCTGGAACTGCTCGAGCAGCTGGGCGCCCGGTGGTACCGGGCCGCCTGGGACCTGGCCCCGGTGCGGACGGCCCGGCTCACCGTGGTCGCCGACGTGGCGAGCCGGTTCCGGCAGGCCCGGCGGGTGCTCAACCACATCACCGACCGGTACCTGTTCGCCCCCGGCAGCCCGGGCTTCCTCCAGCCGGACCAGTAGGGGGCCCCTGCCCGGGGGCGGGCTCCCGGGCAGGGGCCGGCAGGGGCCGGCCTGGCGGCGGCGCCGGGTCCTGGCGCGCTGGCTCCCGCCGGGCTCCTGGCGGGCTCAGCACCAGCCGTAGCCGGACTCGTGCTGCCAGGCGTTCAGCGGGCTGCCGTAACGGCCGGCGATGTAGGTCAGGCCCCAGCGGATCTGGGTGCGCGGGTTCCAGCGCCAGTCCGGGCCCGCGCTGGCCATCTTGGCGCCCGGCACGGCCTGCGGGATCCCGTACGCGCCCGAGCCGGGGTTGAGCGCGTGCGGGTTCCAGCCGCTCTCCCGCATCCACAGCATCGACAGATACCGGAACTGCCACTGCGCCCAGTGGTAGCTGGATAGCAGCAGCCGCGCGATCTGCCGCGGGGCCTGCGGAACCCGCGGGGCGCGCGGGGCTGCGGGACGGTGACGGTGAGCGACGCGGCGGTGGCCGGGCCGATGACGGGCGGGCCGATGACGGGCGGGCCGGCGCTGGGCGGCGAGCCCGCGGACGGGGCCGTGGTGCCGCGCGATGGCCCGGGCCCTGGCCCCGGTCAGCTTCATCGCGTCCAGGGTCAGGCCGGTGTAGCCGCCGGTGCCCGCCAAGGGCTGCGCGGCGCGGCCGCCGGTGCCCGCCACGGTCAGGTCCGGCCCGGCAGCCGGCTGGAACTCACCGGGCTGGAAGGCGTCGGCATGGATCATGCCGGGCCGGGCCGGGCCGGCCACTGCCTGGATGCCGGTCGGCCGCGGAATGTCCGGGGCCGGGCGGGCTGAAAGGCGCGGCGCGGCGGCAGCCGTCGCGGCGGCGGAGATGATTACTGCGAATATGAGATGCAGGCGAATACGGTTGGAATTCATTTACCATGTCCAGTGCGGGCGCGCCGGAACGCGCTCGGTTTCCGCCCCACGACGCGGCCGTTCTCACGGCAAGGCCGGCAACGGCCGGGCGTGCGGATGTAACGCGGGTTCAGGGCGTCTGCGCCGCTCACTGGCGGCCATCGGCACGCAGGGCGCTGGTAATTGACGGTGAGCGCGGCCCGGGGGCGGCGTGCGGCCGCCGGTAGCCGGCGGGCCGTTAGCCGGCCAGGCCGGGCGGGCGGCGGGCCGGGGCCCGGGCGCGCATCAGAACGGCTTAGTAAGCCAGCCGGGACAATGTCCTCATGCCCTTGTTCCTCCCCCGCTTTTTTTGGCACCTCTCCGAAGGTTCTGCGGTGGCTCAGCTGAAATTACTCAGCAACGCTGCGGGACATGCTGGTTGCTATCATTAGCCGGTTGCCGCCTACGGTAAACCAACCTGGCCGTGAATTACGTGTCCACACGGCGAGAAACCCTGGATTCTAGCGGGATTAACAGCGCTTAGGGTGTCAAACACGGCCATAGCCGCGACGCCCGGGAATGTGCGGAGAGCCCGCGTTGACGGGCCGCCGGCGTGCCGTTCCGAGCGCAATTCAGGGACTTTGCGCGCGATTGGCGGGAAAGAGCCCGCCCTAACCTGCATCGCCGGGCGGTCCCGCGCCCCCGGGCCCGCCCCCGCCCTCGGCCAGGCCCGCGGGGTCAGCCGGGCCCGCGGGGTCAGCCGGGTCCGCGCCGCCGGCCGGGCCCGCGCCGCCAGCCGGGCCCGCGCCGGCCGCCAGCAGCTGCGCCAGGTGGATCCCGGTCCGGCCAGCGAGCCCGGCCAGCTGGGTGCGGC
>JAIRTY010000147.1 GCA_031254715.1 Nocardiopsaceae bacterium
GCAGGCGTCATCGGCGCCCTCCCTCTCGTCCTTCCCGCGATGGGACGCGGGGTTCGGCGCCGCCCGCCCGGCACCGGCCGCAGCTAGGCTGGGCATCGTAATCTGTCAAGAATCCACAGTAGTATGGCGCATAATTCCACAGGAGCGGAAGTGCCCTCGCGGATCGTCCACCGGGGGCCGGACGGGTTGGCCGCGGATGGAAGATGAGCTGCTGACGGCGGCGCTGCCGGAGGAGCGACGGCTCCTGATCGCGGCGCTGCTGCGCCGCGATGCCCGGGTCCGGGTCGAGGACCTGGCCCGGCAGTTCAGCGTCTCCGGCGAGACCGTCCGGCGCGACCTGCAGGTGCTGGCGGAACGCGGGATGGCACGGCGGGTCTACGGCGGCGCCGTGGCCGCCGCTCCGGCGGACTGGCGGCCGCCGCCTGCCGAGCGCCAGGTCGCGATGCTGGATCCGAAGCGGGCCATCGCCGCGCTGGCGGCGAGTCTGGTCGAGCCGTCGGACACGGTGGTCATCGACTCCGGGTCCACCGCGGCCGAGGTCGCCCGGGCACTGCCGCCCTCGTTCGCCGGCCGGGTGCTGTGCGCCTCGCTGCCGGCCGCCGCGGAGCTGGCCGCGCGGGGCGGCATCGAGGTGCACATCGCCGGGGGCCAGCTCCGTCCCGGCCCGCTGTCGGTCGCGGGCCCGGCGGCGCTGCGCTTCTTCGAGGACTACTTCGCCGACCGGGCGTTCCTGGCGGCCGGCGGGGTGGATCCGCGCGCGGGGGTGACCGACGGGCACCTGCCGGAGAATTCCGTCCGGCAGGCGATCATCCGCCAGGCACGGGAGTGCTACGTGCTCGCGGATCATTCCAAGCTCGGAACGGTCGCGGTCGGGAGGATCTGCCCGCTCTCGGACGTGGCCGGGATCATCACCGACAGCGGTGCGGATCCCGCCACGGTGCGTGAGCTCGAGCTGGCCGGGGCCACGGTGCTGATCGCGCCTCCGGTC
Organism: Nocardiopsaceae bacterium; assembly: GCA_031254715.1. Classification (GTDB taxonomy): domain Bacteria; phylum Actinomycetota; class Actinomycetes; order Streptosporangiales; family Streptosporangiaceae; genus JAIRTY01. Next base: position 989 of record JAIRTY010000147.1, read on the forward strand.
ACGAGCGTGGAGTAACATCCGCCAGCTCCGGGGAGGTCAGCCGCTCGTGCGCGGCCGGATCCAGTTCGGTGCCGAGCTGGCGGGCCGCCAGCCAGGCGGCTGCGCCGGGCGCCCGGCCTGCCACCCGCGGCACCAGGCCGTAGCGCTCGGTGATCCGCTGCCGCACCTGGCGGCCGATCGGGCCGCCGGAGGTGAGCACGCTGCCGGCGACCACCAGCACCTCAGCGGACGCCCCCGGCTCGGCCGCCAGCAGCGTGTCCGTCGCGTTCACCAGCAGCTCGACCGCCCGGTCCACGATCCGCCACGCCGCCAGGTCACCGGCCTCCGCCGCCGCCGGCACCAGCGGCGCCAGACCGGCCAGCGCGACCGGCGGCGCGGCGTAGGCCCGCTCGCGGAGCAGGTCGCGCTGGCGGGCCGGTGTCTCCTCGCGGTGATCCGAGCCGGTCAGCGCCGCCAGCACGGAGTAGCGCAGCATGGTGGGCTCGCCCCGCCCGTCCAGTTCGGCCAGCACCGCCCGGGCCGCCTGCCGGCCGAGCCAGAAGCCGGAGCCGTCGTCGCCGAGCAGCCAGCCGTGCCCGTCAACCCGGCTGATGATCTCGTCGTCGTCGATCACGGCGGCGATCGCCCCGGTGCCGGCCGCCAGCACGGCTCCGCGCCGGGCCGCCGTTCCCGCGGAAAAAGCGATCACCGGGTCGGGCAGCACCCGCACCGGGCACCGCAGCCGGCACCGTTGCCAGGCCCGCTGCAGGGCGCGCGCCCCGTCGCCGGCCATGGCCTGACTGACGCCGGCAACGCCCAGCACCGCCGCGCCGACCCGGGCCGGGCCGGCGCCGCCGGGGGCGGCGGCCAGTGCTGCGTCCACCGCCGCGCACAGGTGATCGGTGACTATGCCGTGGGCCAGGGCGGCCGGATTGGCACCGCCCGCCCGGCCGGTCCCGAGGACCGTCCCGGCGGTGTCGGCGAGCACCGCCCGCACGCCCGAGGCACCAGCGTCGATCCCGAGCACCAGCGGACCGGTACCGGGAGCGCGGGCGGCGCGCCCGGGCGAGGATACGGCCAGCATGTGCGGAGTACAGCATGATTCACAAACCATGGTCAAGCAGTCATGGTGAATGAAATCATTCAGATATGGAGCCGGATGACCGCCATGGCTGAGCTGCGGGTGTCAGAACGGATCCGGCTACGGCTCGGGCAGCTGTCCCCGGCCGAGCGCCGGATCGCGCGGGTGCTGCTGTCCGGGCCGCCGACCACCGGCCTCGAGTCCTCCACCCGGCTGGCTCAGCAGGCGGGGGTGAGCGGGCCCACGGTAAGCCGGTTCGTGACGAACGCGCTCGGCTTCGGCAACTACGCCGCGTTCCAGCAGGCGCTGCGGGAGGAGATCAGCGCCCGGGTCATGTCGCCGGTGGAGTTCTACCGCCAGCACCACCGGGCGGAGGCGGCGCCGGACCTGCTCGCGCGCAGCGGCACCGCGCTGGCGGAAGCGGTGGCAGCGAGCGTGCAGTCGCTGGATCCGGCGGAGTTCGGCCGCGCGGCCGCGCTGCTGGCTGACGGCCGGCACCAGGTGCTGGCGGCCGGCGGCTCGTTCAGTCACCTGGCAGCCAGTTACCTGGCCGGAGTGCTCAGGGAGATCCGCCCCGGGGTGCGCCTGGTCCCGACGGCAGCCAGCGAGCGGGCGGCCGCCCTCGCCGACATGACCCGCAAGGACGTGGTGGCGGTGTTCGACTTCCGCCGTTACGAACGCGACACGCAGGAGTTCGCCCGCGCCGCGAAGGCGGCCGGGGCCAGGATCGTGCTGTTCACCGACCCGTGGCTGTCCCCCCTGGCCGAGGCCGCCGACGCGCTGCTGACCGCGCAGTTCGCTGGCCCGTCACCGTTCGTGAGCCTCGCCCCGGCCTTCGCGGTGGCCGAGACCCTGCTGACGGCCGTCGCCGACGCGCTGGGAGAGGACGCCCGGGCCCGGTTCGAGCGGTTCGGCGGCATCGCGGACCAGTGGATCCGGCACTGGCCCAGCGGTCCCGGCGAGGCCGGCCCCGGTGAGGCTGGCTCAGCGGGGGCCGACTAGCAACAGCCGGCCCGGGCCCGGCGTCAGGGCCGCAGCACGATCTTGCCGTGGGTGTGCCCGCGGGCCAGCTCGTCGTACGCGGCCCGCACCTGAGCCAGCGGGTAGACGTTCGCGATCGGGATCTCCAGCTCCCCCCGGCTGATCAGCGCGGCGAGCTCGGCCAGCACCCCGGCGCTGGTGCCGGCGGCGTTCCCGTCGGTCCTGACGCCGTACTTCTCCCCGGCGGCGAAGTCGGTGATGGTGTCGATCCGGTCCGGGCGCACGCCGAGGCCGAGGGCGAGCTGGACGTACTCAGGCCGCACGGTGTCGATGAACGCGTCGACCCGGCCGCCGGCGGCCTCCCTGATGCGGCCGGCCGCTTCCTCGCCGTAACTCACCGGCGTGACACCATGACCGGCCAGCCACCGGTGGTTCGGCTCGCTGGCGAGGCCGATGACCTTAGCCCCGGTGCGCGCCGCCAGCTGCACAGCGACCGAGCCGACGCCGCCGGCCGCGCCCGAGACCACCACCGTGTCGCCGGGCGCCGGTGCCACCGCCCGCACCGCGGCGTAGGCGGTCGCGCCGACGACGAACAGTGCGCCAGCGGCCTCCCAGGGCACGCCCGCCGGCCGCGGAACCAGGTTCCCGGCCGGTACCACCACGAACTCGGCCTGGCTCGCCCGGTCATTGGTGAACCCGATCACCTCGTCCCCCACGGACAGGCCGGTGACGCGCGGGCCGAGCGCGGCGACCTCCCCCGCGAGGTCGCTGCCCTGGCCGGAGGGGAAGCTGGCGGGCCACCGGCTCGCCAGCGCGCCGCTGCGGATCTTCGCCTCGCCCGGGTTGATCCCGGCTGCCTTCACCCTGACCAGCACCTGCCCGGGACCGGGGCCGGGCCGGTCCACCTCCGCCAGGTACAGCACGTCGGTCCCGCCGTACCGGTCGAATCTAACGGCCTGCGGCATGTCGGCATCCTCCGTGGGCGGCAGCAGCGGGCGGAACGGCCAGCCGTCCCGGCCGGTGCCCGGCCAGCCGCCGTACCCGCCGGGACCCTGGCCATGACAGCCCGGCCGGTGGCCACCGTATCGCGGCGGCCGTCAGCCGGGCGGTGGGAGCAGCTGGCCGCTGAGGGTTTCGGCCAGCCACTGCCGGTACCGCCCTTGGCGCCAGCCACGGTCGCGCGTGAGCAGCCGGTAGACCTCCGGAGACATCAGCGCGTGAATGATGTCGGCTGCCTCCCGCTCCCGCAGTCCCGGCCGCAGCGCGCCGGCGCGCGCCAGCGAGCCCGCGATCAGCTCCTGGCCCCGGTCCCGGTGCCGTTCCCGCTCCGCCAGCAGCGCTGCGGCGTCCGGATCGGAGCCGGCCGCACTGGTCAGGATCCGGTGCAGCGGCTCGGTCCTGGCCATGATGCCGCTGGAGATGCCGGCGAAGCCGGTGAGCATGTGCCGGGGGTCAGGGTCGGCGAGCAGCGCCTGGACGTGGGGCCGGTCCGCGACCGGGACCGCCTCGTCATCACCGGCGATCGAGACGTCGAGCAGTTCGGAGAGGATGCCGAGCTTCGACCCGAACAGCCGGTACACCGTGGCGGGCGGTACCCCGGATGCCTCGCTGATGGCCTCGACCGTGGTCGAAGCGTAGCCGCGCGCGAGGAACAGGTCCCGGGCCGCGCCGGTGACCGCGGTGCGGGCCAGCCGGGTGCGCGCCTGACCGCCCACCGAGCCGCCGGTCTCCCGGCCGGTCCTGCCGAGGGTAGCCATGACACTGAGACTACTACTCTCAGAATGAGAGTGATACTCTCGAATTGAAGATGTTCGAGACGCGTTCGGGAGGAATGCCATGCGCAAGCCAGCCGCGACGGCCGTGAGCCTCACTTGGGGCGTGGCGGTCGGGGGCACGTTCGGCTGCCTGCTCCCCTATCTGCTGAACTACTGGCACTTTCACCGGCCGCTGCCGTACTGGACGGTCGCGCAGGTGGCGGGCGGCCTGCTGATCGGCGCGGGCCTGGTCCCGCTGGCGGGCTCGTTCGCCGAGTTCATCCGCGCGAACGGGACGCCCGTGCCGGCGGCGGCGCCGCCCCGGCTGGTGGTGAGCGGGTACTACCGCTACGTGCGCAACCCCATCTATGCCGGGTTCCTGGTCGTCCTGCTCGGCCAGGCGCTCCTGTTCGGCTCGCTGGGACTGCTGGAATATGCCGTGATCGCCTGGTGCGTGGGCGCGGCGGGAGTCCACTGGTACGAGGAGCCCACCCTGGCCCGGCGGTTCGGGGCCGAGTACGCCAGCTACCGGCGCGCGGTGCGGGCGTGGATTCCCCGGCTCCGCCCCTGGTCGCCCGCATCAGCGGATAGCCAGGTCCGGGCCGCCGCCCACTGAACGGCACCGGCGGCGGCGGAAGGCTTCTTCGCCAGGATGACCATGCCGCCGCCAGCAACCAGGGACCGGATGCCAGAACGGGCCGCCCTGGCGGCGCGGGGCCGGTGGCCTGCGGCCCCGCGCCGCGCTCAGGGGCGGAAGGCCGGTCTAGCTACCGCCCACGCCGATGGCGCTGAGCAGCACGAGGACCAACGTGGTCGCCGCCAGCACGCCGTGGGCGGCCACGATCGGGACCGGAAGGTGCTGTTCGGCGGGCACGACGCCGCCGCCCGCCCCCGCTGCCGGCGGCCCGGCCGGGACGGACGCCGGGACGCGGGCCCGGTAGACGGTGAGCCAGCGGGCGAACATCGTGAACCCGAGCAGCGCGACCAGGGCGATGATGATGAACGCCGCCCACGCGATCGCCGCCTGGTCCGCGATCACATAGACGATCCAGACGATCAGGCCGGCCGCGGCGAGCAGGAAGTGCCCGAAGATCAGCGGCGGCCGGAACCGGGTGACGCCGGACTGTTCCTGGCGCAGCCCGCCCCCGCGCAACCAGTTCCCGAGCAGGTAGAACCCGCCGAGAGCGGTGACGATCCAGAAGATCAGGGCAGCGATGCTCATGCTTGTCTCCTCGCGGGACTGGGGACCGGAAGCGGAGGTGAGTCAGGCCCGCGTGGCCTGGGACGGTCGCGACCGCGCCGCGGGGCCGTCAAAGCCCTCGGCCTGGACGGCTTCGTCGGCGACCCGGACGCCGTACCGGTAGGCGAGCTTGCCGCCCAGGAAGCCCGATACGGCGAGCACCGCCAGGCTGACCACCGACAGCGCGAGCTGACCGGCGGGAACGGCGCCCGGGTGGTGGTAGCTGCCATACCGCCAGCTGAACCCGATCACGTAGGCCGTGGTCACGAGCAGGTTCAGGCTCATGTGCACCAGCGCGGTGCGGTGCGCCCTGGTCGCCGTGGGGATGGCGAACAGGTCGAGCGCCCCGACGGCAGCGGCCGCGAGCGCGCCGATCACCCCGACCGCGATCAGCCAGAGTGACCCCTGAGCCAGGAAGCCGCCGGGATGAGCGATGCGGGAGCCGATGTCGAACGCCAGGCTGGCGACCCAGGCGCCGATCGGCACGGTCACCAGGATCGGGTGCAGCGGGTGCCCGTACGAGCCGGCGAGCACGGTCACCGGGCGCTTGGCCTGGTACTGCGGCGAGTAGGGCATGACCAACCTCCTATATGACTAACAAGTGTTAGTCATACTCGGGTGACCCGTCAATAAGCTTGGCGGAATCGGGGGGCGTAAGTCTTGCGCCGCTGGCGGCTAGCGATACCTTGGAAGGGTGGACCGGGAAGGCGCCGCGATTACGGCGGTTGCGATGCTGGCCGATGAGCAGCGGCGGCGTATCTACGACTTCGTCCGGCGGGCCACTGCCCCGGTCACCCGCGACCAGGTCGCCGAGGCCGTCGGCATCTCCCGCAAGCTGGCCGCGTTTCACCTGGACAAGCTCGCTGCCGCGGGGCTGCTGGAGACCAGCTTCCCGCGGCCGGCCGGCCTGCGGCGGGTCGGCCGGTCGCCCAAGGCCTACCGGCCCGCCGGGACCGACGTGCGGGTGAGCATCCCGCCGCGCGATCACGCGCTGCTGGCCGGCATCCTGCTGGACACCGTGCGTGGCCCGGGCAGCCCCGGCGGTGCCGAGGCGGCGAAACGGATAGCCGCGTCACGCGGCCGGGAACTGGGCGAAGCCGAGCGCGCGGCCGCCAGGCCCGGCCGGCTCGGTGCCGAGCGCGCCCTCACGCTCGCCAGCGGCTCCCTGGAACGCTGCGGCTTCGAGCCGGAGCGCTGCGGGCCTGGCCTGCTCCAGTTGCGCAACTGCCCGTTCCACCCGCTCGCCGAACAGGCCCGCGACCTGGTATGCGGCATTAACCAGGCGTTCCTCGCCGGCTTCCTGGACGGACTCGGGGCCGCCTCGGCACGGGCGGTGCTCGATCCCGGCCCTGATCGCTGCTGCGTGGAGCTGCGCTCGGTCGGCCCGGCCCGGTGAGCGGTCCCAGCGGGCGGCCGCTCTCGGCCGGATGAGGTCCGGTGCTGGCGACCTGGGCTGAGCCTGCTCACCCCCGGCGGGCCGCTCACCCGCAGCGGGCCGCTCACCCCGAGACCTTGGCCTCGTGCCAGACACCGCCGTTCAGGTTGAGGTTGTTGCCGCTCGCCTGGCCCGGGTGGCTGTCGCCGATATAGGTGTAGAGCGGGTGGCCGTTGTAGGTC
>JAIRTY010000196.1 GCA_031254715.1 Nocardiopsaceae bacterium
CTGCCTGCCGCGCTGGTGGGCCGCACGCTGCGGGTGCCCGGCGCGGCGCCGGAGCGGGTGCGGGGCGCGCTCGGCGTGCTGCCGGCCACGGTCCGGGCGGAGCCCGCCACGCTGGAAGAGAGCTTCTTCCAGATCACCCTCGCCGGGGACAACCAGGGCGGGGCCCGGTGACGGCCCGCGGCACGGCCCGGCGCGGCGGTGGTGAGGCCGGTCACCAGGGACGCCGTGGGTCCGGGCGGCGGAGCGGGCACGGTGCCGGCCGGCGGAGCGGCCGCCGGGGCGGCGACAGCGGCACCCGGGAGGCGATCCTGGCCGCCGCCCGCACCCGGTTCGGCGAGGTGGGCTACGACCGCGCCACGATCAGGGACATCGCCGCCGCGGCCGGGGTGGATCCGGCGCTCGTGCACTACTTCTTCGGCACCAAGGAGCGCCTGTTCGCGGCCGTGATGCAGCTGCCGGTCATCCCCGGGGACGTGCTGGACGCGCTGCTGGCGGACGGCCTGCCGGAGCCAGGCAGCGGCCTGGGCGAGCACGTCATGCGGACCGTGCTGGGGATCTGGGACGTGGCCGCGATCCGGGCCCCGTTCCTCGGGCTGCTGCGCACGGCCGCGAGCGACGATCAGGCGGCCGCCACCTTGCGGGAGTTCGTCACCGGGAACATCCTGTCCCGTGTCGCCCGGCTGGCCGGGGACAGCGCCGCGGCTGGCGGCGGGGGCGCGGCTTCCGGCGGGGGCGCGGCGGCGGCCGGGGGCGACGCCGAATTCCGGGCGGCGCTGGTCGGCAGTCAGGTGGTCGGCCTCGGCCTGGCCCGGTACGTGCTCCGGCTCGAGCCGCTGGCCCGGGCGAGCAACGAGGAACTGGCGGCGGCCATCGGGCCCGCCGTGGAGCGTTACCTGACCGGTGACCTCGGCCCGGCCGCCGGCAGCGGCCCTGACGGCCAGCCGGGATAGCGCAGGGGCGACGCCCTGGCCCTTGCCAGGCCCAGGCACCCCGCTACCGGCGGTGCCAGCGCAAACAGCGTGACGAACCCGTACTCTTGAGACATGGTTGCGGGGGTTTCGCCGAACTCGAGCGCCGATGACAGGCTCCGGGACATCCAGTCGATCACCGACGCTGCCCTGTCGCAGCTTGATGATCACGATTTCCTCACGGAGCTGCTTGACCGCGCGCGCGGCGTGCTGCAGGCGGACACCGCGGCGCTGCTGCTACTGGACAACCGCTCCGGGCAGCTCGTCGCGGCCGCCGCCACCGGGCTGGAAGAGGAGGTGCGCCAGGGCGTGCGCATCCCGCTCGGGCTGGGATTCGCGGGGCTCATCGCCGCCGAGCGCAAGCCGGTGATCCTGGAGCATGTCGATCATGACAACGTGCTCAACCCGATCCTGCTCGCGAAGGGGATCCGTTCGCTGGTGGGCGTGCCGCTGATAGCCGGCGGCGAGGTGGTCGGCGTGCTGCATGTCGGCTCGCTCACCCCGCGCCAGTTCACCCCCCATGATGCCGACCTGCTCCAGCTCGCGGCCGACCGGGCAGCGCTTGCCATTCAGTCGCAGCTGGCGCGGTCCGACCGGGCGGCCGCGAGCGCGCTGCAGCGCAGCCTGCTCCCGGCAGCGCCGCCGGCGGTTCCCGGGGCGGAGATATCCGCCCGCTACGTCGCGGGCCAGGGCGTGGTGGGAGGCGACTGGTACGACGTGTTCACGCTCCCATCCGGCGAGCTGACCGTGGTCATCGGCGACGTCGCGGGGTCTGGCCTGCCGGCGGCGGTTGTCATGGGCCGGATGCGCAGCGCGCTGCGGGCCTACGCGCTGGAGACCCCGGATCCGGCCGAGATGCTCGGCCGGCTCGACCGCAAGATGCAGTATTTCGAGCCGGGCGCGCTGGCCACCGTGCTCTGCGCGGTGCTCGACCCGGGGATGGAATGGGCGCGCATTTCCCTGGCCGGGCATTTCCCGCCGGTCATCGCCCCGCCTGGGCAGCCCGCCGTCCTGGCCGACGTCCCCGGCGACCTGATGATCGGCGTCGCCCTGGACACGCCGCGGCGGGCGACGACCGTGGCGATCCCGCCGGGTGCCCTGCTCTGCCTCTACACCGACGGCCTGATCGAGCGGCGGGACCAGCCGCTCGCCGACGGCCTGGACGCGCTGTGCCAGGTGGTGGTGGCCGGGCCGCCGGAGGCGGCCTGTGCGGCCGTGATGTCCGCCCTGGTGGGCGGGGAGCCGAGCCGGGACGACATCGCCCTGCTCATGCTGCGCCGGGCCGAGCGCTTAGCAGCCGAAGCGGAATTACCCGGTTTCCGGCGTCGGCTGGCTTATCTCAGGCATCGGCCGGCTTCAGCCAACGGCCCATCCAGTCGAGGATCGCCTCGGCACGTTGCACACGCAAAGCGAGGTCGGCGCCGAACGGGTCGTGTGAGACGCCTGGGAGGCGGAACATCTCGGTGACCTTCCCGGCCAGCTTCAGCTCGTTGTAGAGCACGTCGCCTTGCGAGGGCGGGCACCGCAGGTCATCCTCGTGCTCCAGGATGAGCAGCGGCGCTGAGCAGCGCGCAGCGTAGGTGACAGGCGACATCCTCAGGTAGGGCGCCATGGAATCCGGGCCGTGGCCCGGGCTGCTGTCCATGCCGGCGACGACCAGCGAGGAAAGGTCGGAGCCGAGCATGGCGGTCCAGTCCAGCAAGGGGCACTCGGAGATGCCGGCCAGGAACCGGTCGCTGTGGGTGAGCAGCCAGGCGGTGAGCCAGCCGCCGCTGGAGAGCCCGAAGGAGGCGACCCGGGTGCTGTCCGCCAGGCCTTGCTCGACGGCCACCTCGACCGCCTGGAGCACATCGGCGAGCTCGTAGCGGCCCCAGTCTCCGATGAGCATTTCCGCGTGGGCGTCGCCGTAGCCGGAGCTGCCGCGGAAGTTGACCATCAGGACGCCGTAGCCGGCCGCGGTCAGCAACAGGTTGTCGACATTGAAGACCTCGCCATGGACGGCGAATGGGCCCCCATGGATGTGCAGCACCGTGGGGTACGGCCCGGTGCCGTCGCGCGGCGCCAGGTACCAGCCTTCGATCTCCGTGCGGCCGTCGGTGGTCGGATAGGTGAGGTGATGGACGTCGAAGGGCAGGCCGGTCAGCCAGGTGGCGTTGAGCCCCGTGACCGCCTGCAGCTGCCCGGTCTTCGTGTCGATAACGACCAGGTCTGCGGGCCGGGTGTGGGAGGTCCGGAGGGCGAGGAGGCGGGCTCCGTCGATACCCACAGGGACGACCGACTCGCTGGCATCAGTCAGCGGCTCAACCCTCACCTCGCCGGCCAGGGCGACCCGGGTGGTGCGAAGCGCCCCGCCCTGCTGGACGTAGACGTACGCCCACTCGCCAGCAGCATCGACCACTATCCGGGGAGCCATGGCCCGGGCGTCGAAGCCCGCCACCATATCCGCGAACAACTGGCCCTCCGGGTCAGGCATCCGGCTCTCGTGGGTGCCATCGCGCGGATCACAGACGACGAGTTCGATCCGCTTGTTGACCTTCCACGCAGAGGAGTAGACAACCTTGCCGCCGGCCATCCAGGCGGCGACGGACGCGTCCCCCAGCAGCGGTCCGCAGGTGATCGTGCGGCAGTCGCCGGAGGAGACGTCGACGGCCCGGATCGCGTAGTCGGTGTCATCGCCGGCACCGAAGGTCCCATAAAGGATCGACGCGCCGTCGGGCGACCACTCGAGGAACGAGATCACCCCGTCGCCGGCGGTGAGACGTCTCGGCTCCCCGCCAGCCACGGGCACGACCCACACCTCACCCAGGACGTCGTCGACCAGCCCCATGCCATCGAGCCGCCACTTGAGCCGGGTGACGCGGTATGCCTTTTCCGGGTCGCGCCGTGGCAGGTCACAGGCGTCAATCGCGATCTGCGTGCCATCGGGCGACCACACCGGACCCGCCTGC
>JAIRTY010000218.1 GCA_031254715.1 Nocardiopsaceae bacterium
CGGAGCATCCCGCTCCCCGGCACCTGGCGGAATGTCGCCCGCCGTTCCCTGGTGACGAAGAACTCGCTGACCTGGGCCCCGGCAGCGGCCGGGAACAGCTGCGCCAGCGCGGGCAGGAACTGCTCGCGCAACCGGGCCGCTGGCGTGTCCACGTACCGGTCGGCGGCTGACAGCGACACCGCCAGGTACTGCCCGGCCGCCAGGCCGGACGGACCGGTCCGGTCGAATACCCACTGGACCGGCGAGTCGACCGCCGCCGCGAACGGCAGCCTGGTCACCCGCCGGTCGTAGATCACGTGCACGTTGACGATCGGCGAATACCCGAGCCCCGCCCAGCGGCCGGCGTCCGGCACCGCCCCCGCCGGTACCAGCCGGGCCGCGGCCGACGCGGGCACCGCCAGCACCACACCGCCGACGGGCACGGCCTCCTCTGCGCCCCGGTCCGCCAGCCGGAGCTGGAAACCGCCGCCGGGCTCCGGCTCCACTGCGGTCACCTTCGCGTTCCGCCGGACCTGCGCGCCCAGCCGGGCCAGCAGCGACTCCGCAGCGCCGCCGTGCAGCTCGCCCAGCGGGATCGCGGGCGTCCCGATGTCGGCCGCGTCCCTGGCCCCGAGCAGGGCGGTCTTCACCACCGTGGCGGCAAGGCCCAGGTTCGCCTCGTCCCCGTCCGCATTCAGCGACGACACCGTGAACAGGTCCCACAGCACCCGCCGGGCCCGTTCATTCTGGCCGTGCGCTGCCAGCCAGTCACCGAGCCGCTGCCCGTCAAGCTCCGGATCGGCCGGGTCGAGCAGTTGCATGCCGAGCGAGGCCAGCCCGGCCCGCAGCCGCTGCGCCGGGGACAGGAACCGGTACCGGGCCAGGGCCGCGCCCATGTGCAGCGGGCCGGGCAGCCCGGAGCGGCGGAGCCGCGCCCGGCCGGCCGGGCTGAGCACGGTCACGTCGAACCGGTCCTGCAGCCGGACCGAGCCGGTCATCCCGAGCCGGGCCAGCAGGTCGCGGTAAGCGGTGCAGCAGCGCAGGAACACGTGCTGGCCGGTGTCGACCACCAGGCCGTCGCGGGTGAAGGAGGCGGTGGCGCCGCCCAGCCGCGGCCGCGCCTCCAGCAGCGTGACCTCGGCGCCGGCCTCCCGCAGCGCGATCGCGGCCGTGATGCCTGCCAGCCCGCCGCCGACGACGGCGACCCGCGCGCCCGGCCTCACGACGCCCCGCCTGCCAGGGGGGGCAACCCCCCGGAACCCCCCGCGGGCCCGCCCCGCGCGGCGCGGTCCTGGCGGGAGCCGCGGGCCGGGCGGGCGGCGGTCGCCAGCGACTTGAACGCGACCAGGGCCTTCTCCCGGGGCGGCAGCGCCACCCGGCGCTGCAGCACGGCGGTGGGCGTGGCGGCGATGTGCTGGAGCAGCCGGAAGTAGATGCCGGCCATCGCCCCGGTGCAGGCGGCGCTGCGCCGGTCAAGCAGCGGCATCAGCCGCAGCCCGGTCACGTACCAGCCGCGGGCCCGGTCCGCTTCGAACTCCACCAGGCTGGCCAGCCGGGACTCGCCGCCGTTGGCCGTCGCGTCGAGCCTGGCCCCGAACCGGTCGAAATCCTCCGCTGGCAGGTACACGCGGCCGCTGCGATAGTCCTCCACGATGTCCCGCAGGATGTTGGTGAGCTGGAGCGCGACCCCGAGCGAGTCGGCCAGCGGCTCCGCGGCGGAGGGGTCCGGGGTGCCGAACACGCCGAGCGAGAGCCGGCCGATCGAGCCGGCCACGCACCGGCAGTAGTGGAGCAGGTCATCGAAGGTCCGGTAACTGGTCCCGCGCACGTCGGCCTCGCAGCCGTCGATGAGCTCCCCGAACGCCGGCAGCGGGACCGGGTACCGGCGCGCCGCGTCCGCCAGCGCCACCTGGACCGGGTCGGACTCGTCGGGGCGGCCGGCTGCCAGTTCGGCCAGCCCGGCCCGGGCGCCGGCCAGCGCCGCCAGCTTGTCAGCCGCGGGCAGGGTGCCGTCGCCGATGTCGTCGATGCGGCGCGCGAACGCGTACACCGCCGCCAGCGCCTGCCGCTTGGGCGGCGGCAGCAGCCGGATCCCGTATGAGAAGTTCCTGGCCTGTGACCAGGTGATTTCCTCGCAGCGCCGGTAGGCGGCGCGCGTGTCGGTCACATCACCTCCCGGTGGCATACGTTCTCACCAGTTCCGCCGCCAGCCGCCGCTTGCCCGGCCGGGGGGTGGCCAGCAGCGGGTCGTAGCCTGCCGCGGCGATGGCGGCCAGCGCCGCCCGGCCGCCGGCGACGTAGCCGGCCACGGCCGCCCTGGCTGCCCCGCGCAGGGTCCCGGTCAGGACTGCGCCCTCAGCCAGCAAGTCCCGTGCCCGCCGGACCTCGAACGCCATCAGCTCGCGCAACCGGGGCCCCGCGGACGGTCCTGCCAGCTCAGCCTCGCTGACCCCGAACCTGGCCAGATCAGCTTGCGGCAGGTAGATCCGGCCCGCCCGGTAGTCCTCGGCCACGTCCTGCCAGTGCTCGGCCAGCTGCAGGGCGGTGCACACCCGGTCGGAGAGCGCCTCCCGGTCAGGGGTGGCGGCCCCGAAGATGTACAGCACCACCCGGCCGACAGGGTTGGCCGACAGCCGGCAGTAGCCGGCCAGGTCTTCGTAGGACTGGTACCGGCTGACCGCCTGGTCCTGCCGGTTCGCCTGGATCAGGTCAAGGAACGGCTGCGCTGGCACCCGGCAGCGGGCAACCATCGGCGCCAGCGCCCTGACCACCCCGAGCCGCGGCATCGGGCTCGCGGCGTCGTACAGCCGGCCGAGATCGGCCTCCAGCTCGTCGAGCAGGCGCAGCCGCTCGCCCGGGGGCGCCTCGTCCCCCATGTCGTCGGCGGACCGCGCGAACCCGTACAGCGCGGCCAGGTGGTAGCGGTACCGGCCGGGCAGCAGCCGGAGCGCGACCGGGAAGTTCTCCCCCGGCGCCTGGGCGGCCGCGCCAGCGGTGATCGCCGCCGCGGTCGCGAGTTCCCCCGCCGGGTCCGCTGCGGCCGCTGGATTCGCCGCGCTCGGTGGCGCCGCGGTTGCGGGCATGCTCTCGCTGCCCTCCGTCCCTGCTGGGCCCGGCATACCTGCCGGGCCTGTCCTCGCCCCGTGACCCGCCGCTGGCCAGCCGGGCACGCTGGCTGGCGGTGCGGCGCGGCCGTCACCCATCGCCGCCGCCTCCCCGCCCATGGCCCCTATCCTTCACACTTCCCCGGTAATTGCAAACAATGACGTGTGCGTCACCTGACGCTTATGTCGGGGAACTCCGTCCCGGGGGCGGAAGGGATCCCGGCCCGGGTAAGCCGAGGATTATACAGCTCCCAACTCCGGTACCCGGAGGGAGCCTCCCCTTGCCACTCGGGGCCTCCGTTTACCAGGCCAATTCGGCCCTGTCCTGGCGGGTACGGCGGACATATCAGCCCGGCGTGGCCAGGCCGCAGCAGTCCGTGTTCTCACTGGTGGAGCGGACACAGGAGGGTGACAGGCGATTTCCGGCAGGTTAGCCGCCGGGCGGCAAAGACTTACCTCAGCCGGAACGGGTTAACCCGCTCCTGATAAAAACGATTGCAGGTTTGCCGGCGGGCGACGGCCACGCGCTGCCTCCGCCCGTCCCGCACTGCCGCCAGGAATGCGGCCTTACCCCCGCCAATTACTGACGCTGGCGTCATATTCGGCGCGCGGGGAAAATCGCCGGTCAGATCCGCCAGATCAGCGCCAGCGCGCAGTCGTCACCGCTCCCGGCCCCGCCGTGCAGCGCCGACACCAGCCCCTCGGCCCCGGCCCGGAACCCGGACGTCACCAGCCGGTTGGCCTCCCCCAGCAGCCGGTCGGTGCCGAGGTCGATGTCCCGGCCCGGCGCCTCCACCAGCCCGTCGGTGTACAGCAGCAGCGCGTCGCCCGGCCGCAGCACGCCCCGCTCGGGCACGCAGCGCAGGTCCGGCACGACGCCGAGGACAATCCCGCGGGCACTGGTCATCCGCCAGGTCCCGGTGCCAGCGTCGAAATGGGCGGCGGGCGGGTGCCCGGCCGAGGTCACCAGGTACTCGCCGGTCGCCAGGTCCAGCGCCAGGTGGACGGCGGTGACGAAGCCCTCCGGGGCGGCACCGCGGCGGAGGTAGGAGTTGCACGAGGGCAGGAACTCCTCTTTCGGCACCGACCCGAGCAGGCCGCCGAACGCGCCCGACAGCAGCAGCGCCCTGGTCCCGGCGGTCAGCCCCTTGCCCGCCACGTCTACCAGCGCGACCTCAAGCGTCTTGCCGTCGCAGGCGGATACCACGAAGTCACCGCCGAACGACGCGCCCCCGGCCGGCTGCAGCACCGAGGCCGAGCCCCAGCCCTCCGGCAGCACGGGCAGCCTGCCCTGGGCCCGGATCCGGTCCTTCAGCTCGATGAGCATCTGATCCCCGCGCAGGCCCTGCATCCCCAGCTTCTTGCGGGTGCGCGCCAGTACGTCCGCGAACAGCCCGGTGATCACGACCGTGGCGATGATCCCGGCGCCCGCCCGGTCCTCGACGGTGTCGTAGGCCAGCATCACCGCCACCACACCGAACAGGATCCGCAGCGCCCGCGGCCACAGCAGCAGCCCGCCGGCCAGCACCGGCAGGATCATCACGCCGGGCGAGAACCACCACACCGAGACGTGGACTGCGGCCACCCCCAAGACCACGGTGACCGCGGCCAGCAGGATGGCGGCCCGCCGGTTGCGGGTGATGAGCTGGCGCCGGATCACGTCACTCACCCGCCGGGCAGCGCCGCGCGCCGCCCGCGCAGCACGGGACCAGGGACGCGAAACCATGATGGCGGAACTGTAGCGGCACGAACGCGCCGGCACATCCCCGCAGGCCAGCGACGGTCCGCCGGGGCCAGGACCGGGAGCTTATTGGGTCGCGCTGGCCGGTCGGGGTGCGATACCAAGGCAGGTATGAGCGAGGACTATCCCATCCGCCCGATTGACGCGGCCGAGTTCCCCGCCTTCCACGAGGTCCTGGCGCATGCCTTCAACTCGGCCCGGCCCGCGGAGCCGTCGATCCGCCACGAGCAGCTGACGTTCGAAGCGGATCGGAGCCTCGCCGCCCTCGACGGGACCCGGATCGTCGGCTGTGCCTGGGCCAACACGTTCACGCTGACCGTACCCGGCGGGTCCGCCCCGGCCGCCGGCATCTCCGGCGTCGGCGTGCTGCCGTCGCACCGGCGCCGCGGCATCCTGACCGGGCTGATGCGGCGCCAGCTCGGCGACGTGCGCGAGCGGGGCGAGGCGATCGCGGTCCTGTTCGCATCCGAGACCGGGATCTACGGCAGGTTCGGCTACGGGCCCGCCTCGCAGCACGCGACGTTCACGATCAGGCGCGGCGAGGGTGCCATGGCCCCTGGCGCCGCGGCCAGCTCCGCTCTCGCGCTGGACATCGTGGCCCCGGCGGCCGTAACGGCCGAGCTGGCCAGGGTTTATGAAGCGGTGCTGCCCGGCCGGTCCGGGCTGTTCGCCAGGGACGACCGGTGGTGGAGTTCCCTGCTGGCCGACCCGGAGCACGAGCGGGAGGGCGCGGGCCCGCAGCGGTGCCTGCTGGCGGCGACCCCGGCCGGGCCGCTCGGGTACGCGCTGTACTCGGCCCGCCCGTCCTGGGAGGAAGGGCTGCCGAACGCCGCGATCACGGTGCACGAGCTGATGGCGGCCGATCCTGCCGCCGCCACCGCGCTCTGGTCCGACCTGCTCAGCCGGGACCTGGTGGGGGAAGTCGTCGCCCACCTGCGGCCCGTGGACGACCCGCTGCTGTACCTGCTGGCCGATTCCCGGCGGGCGCGGATGCGGGTGAGCGACGGGCTCTGGGTCCGGCTGGTGGACGTCGGCCGCGCGCTCGCGCAGCGCCGGTACGCCGCCCCGGTGGACGTGGTGATCGAGGTGACCGACCAGGCCTGCCCCTGGAACGCCGGCCGCTATCGGCTCACCACCCAGCCTCGCGAGACGGCGGAGCCAGGTGAGACGCCAGCGCCCGCCGCGTCCGCGGGGATGGCCGCCAGGTGCGAGCGGGCCTCCGGGCCGGCTGACATCTCGCTGCCTGTGCAGGCGCTCGGCGCCGCCTACCTGGGCGGGACCCGGCTGGGCCCGCTGGCCGAGGCGGGCCTGGTCACCGAGCTGAGGCCGGGCGCGATCAGCGCCCTGTCCGCGGCCCTGTCCTGGGATCGCGCCCCCTGGTGCCCGCAGATCTTCTGACGCCCGCCGTGGCGCCGCATGAGATCCTGGGGTCAGGAGCCGCCATGCCAGGAATGAAGATCACGCTCAGTGCCGCGATGCGGGCACGGGACGTGTCGCGCCCGCAGCCGCATCACCAGGCGGAGGCCGCCCAGGCTGACGCCTCCCGGGCTGGCGGCGCGGCCGGCCGGGGTATTCCGGCCGGCGGACGGGGCGGACGGGACCGCCGTGAGCGGCCGCGTCCCGGAGCCGGCCAGGATGAGCGGCCCCGCGCGACGCCCGCGCAGGGTGAGGCCAGCGCCGGCGGTCCCGGGCGGGAAGGCAACGCCGTGCCGGGCGGTGCCGCCAGCACGGGCGGTGCCGCCAGCACGGGCGGTGC
>JAIRTY010000273.1 GCA_031254715.1 Nocardiopsaceae bacterium
GCAGGCGGACGGCGGCATCGCGGGCACCGTGCCACCGGTACACGGCGGCGCCGCCGGTCCGGTAGGCGAGCCGGAACCCGGCTCCGGCCAGGAATCTGGACACGGCGGTGTTGCCGCGCTCCCAGTCCACCACCCAGCCGATGCGCAGCCGTTCCGCGCTCCTGGCCGCCGCCGCGGTCTCGTCCGGGGTGGCCGGGCACGGCCAGCCCTGGACCTCCAGCAGGTCGGCGTAGAACGGGATGGCGGTGAACCGGGCCCGGGTCCGGGCCGGGATGCGCGAGATAAAGGCGTTGGCCAGCGGGTGATCCAGCGCGGTCGCCAGCACCATCGCTTCCGGCGGGAAGGCCTTGCCGACCACCGGCAGCCCGCCCCTGATGCCGAACGGGACATCGACCACCACCGAGCCGGAATGATCGGCCGCTATCGGACGGGTCAGGGCAGGCCTCGAGGTCGGCATGACCCCGACCCGGTCGTAGCCGCGGGCGGGGTTGCCGGACCAGCCCGCCTCCAGCAGCCCGAGCGCGACGGCGAGCACCAGGGCCGGCCGCGCCCTGGCAGCCAGCCACGCCACGCCCGCACCCGCCAGCAGTGCGGCGCCCACCAGCCCGAGCTCGGTGAACCGGTTGGCCTCCCGGAAGTCCGTCAGGCCCGGTAGCTGGATCAGCCAGGTGTAGGGCATGAGCGCGGAGACCCGGACCCCGTGCAGCCGCTCGGCGAACGGCAGGTACCGGCGGTGCAGCAGCCAGGGGGCGGTGCCAAGCGCCAGCACGGTGCACGCCAGCCACAGCAGCGCCAGCCGCCAGGTGGCCGGGCGGCGGCGGGCCGCCAGCAGCCCGATGATGGCCAGCAGGCTCATCACCGCGCCGTAGGCCACCACCACCAGATTGGCGGGACCGCCCTGATAGTAGGGCCGCGCCAGCCAGCCGAGCCCATAGCTGAGCACCCGGGGCGAGAACGAGAACAGCTGCGCCAGGGCGGCCCCGGACCCGGTGTAATCCCGCGCCACCACCTGCGTCAGCCGTCCGGTGCCGCCGGTCGCCCGCTCCGCGGCCATCGCCGCCAGCTGCGGTGCCGCGACCACGAGCGCGACCACGGCGGTGAGCCCGACGGCCGCCAGCCGGCCAGCCGGCCCGCGGGTCAGTTGCAGTGCCCGCGCCCAGCCCGGCTCCGGCCCCCCGGCGCGTTCTGGCCCCCCGGCGCGTTCTGGCCCCCCGGCGCGTTCCGGCCCTCGGGCGCGTTCCGGCCCCCCGGCGGGCTCCGGTTTCCCGGCCGGTTCCTGGTGCCACGCGTACCGGATTGCCGGCAGCAGCGGGCTGGCGGCCCAGCCGAGCAGCGCCAGCGCCGCCAGCAGCGCCGTCATCACCGCGGACTCCTGGTCGGTGAGCATCACCCCGCCGAGGACCAGGCCCAGCGCCACGGCCCGGCGCGGCCGGGGGTCGCGGCGCAGCCGCACGCACGCCGCCAGCGCCAGCGGGAGGAAGATGGCGCCGGCGGCCAGGTTCACCTCGTACCAGCTCCGCCACGCCAGCACCGGCGACAGGCCGAAGAAGCCGCCGGCCGCGATCGCGCCGGCAGGCGGCAGCCACAGCCGGGCCGCCCGGTACATGGCGTAGCCGAGCCGGCCGGGGCAGGCCACCGACAGCAGGTTGTAGGAGGCGCTGGGCCCGAACGCGAGCGTGACCGGCGTCAGCAGCAGTCCCGGCAGCGGCATCAGGGTGTGGTAGCCGAGCCAGGCCCCGGCGGGGGCCGCCATCTGAGCGGTGAACCACGGGTTGCCGATGCTGGTCACCTGCCTGGCCATCCACCAGAAATCCCAGACGTAGCCGCCCGCGTCGCGCAGGGCGGGCAGCCGGCCGGCCAGGTACGTGGCCCGGGGCCAGGTGAGCGCCACGCCGGCGGCGAGGTAGGCGGCGAGCAGCGCGGCCTGCCTGGTGGCTGCCCGGCCCCGGCCGCTGCGGGCCGGGCGGGCGGTATCGGGCCAGCGGGCCGGCGGGACCGGGACTCCGGCCCGGCGCGCGGGCGGTGCCAGGATGCCGCGTCCGGTCGCGGGCACCGGAAGGCCCTGGCCGGCTGGTGGCGGTACCAGGGTGCCGGGGCTCCTGCCCGGTGCCGCCGGCTGCGTGCTGGCCCCGGCGCCGTTGCCGGGTGTCCCGACGGGCAGCCGGAACGGGGAAGCGGGCGGCTGCGCCGCGTGTGTCACCGGCTGCCCCGGCTGCCCGCGGCCCTCACCGCCCATTCGTCCCCCGCGCCCCGCAGGTTTGCCTGGCCGCCGGCGTGAGCGCCGGCGCGTCGTGTCGTTAGAAACTCTTTCAGAACCCGCGGAATGACTCAGTTACGAGGATTGCAAGCTTTGGTAATAACTGTTCAGTCCCGCTCTTCCCGCTCAGCTGAGAAACCGTGAGCGTGGTTTCCTGGCTGCGGTGGCAATGTTAGCGGGGGCGCGGCTTCCCGCCATGATCCCGGCTGATATGCCGCTGGCCTGCGGATAGGGGTGAGCGTCGCGTGCCCCGCCTATCCTGGTGAGCCCGCGTCCGGCGGCGGCCGGGATTCCGCCGATATGACGGCCGGGAGAGCGGTAATGGACAAAAAATAACAATGAAGTAACGCCGGCAGGAGCCGATTAAGCCATGAGCCGGGTCAGCGCCCGGCTGGCCGGTAGATCAGGATGCTGCCCACCCGGTAATCGAACCGGAACCCGGTCTCTTTCAGGTACGGCAGGACCGTCTGCGGGAAGAGCTGGCTGCGGCTCCATACCACCAGCCAGCCGACGTTCAGGTGACGCAGGTCCCGCCGGGCGGCGGCGGCATGCGCCGCTGTGATGTGCCACCCGTGCTGGGCGTTGACCAGGTAGTGGAAGAACGGATGCCCGTCGATGGTACCGATGGCGCTGGCGGGCAGCCGGGACACGTAGCCGATGGCGCGCGGGTGGCCATCGGCCGTCGCGTTCACCAGTGCCCGGGAATCGAACGGGAGCCCGAACACGGGGATCCCGCCGCGCAGGCCATAGGGGAGATCCACCACCGTCGAGCGCGAGTGGTCCGCCCTGATGCTCTGGTCCACCGCCGGGTAGGAATCCGGGATGATGCCGATCTTGGGGAATGCCCGGCCTGAGTAGCCCGCCTCCAGCACGCCGAGCGCGGCCACGATCACGATCAGCGGCCGGGCGTGGTAGCGGAGCCAGTTCACCGTCGCTCCGGCCAGCAGCGCGGCCGGCAGCAGGCCCAGGATCGCCAGCCGGTCGGCCTCCCGGAAGCCGGACAGCCCCGGGATCCGGACGAACCAGGTGTAGGGCATGAGGTTGGAGACCCGCACTGTGTGCCACCAGGCCATCAGCGGCAGATGCTGCGTCTTGGCGAGCCACAGCGAGGACCCCAGCGCGAGCAGGGAGCAGCCCAGCCACAGCAGCGCCAGCAGCCAGGCGCTCCGGCGCCGCCACGACACCGCGAGCCCGGCCAGCCCCAGCGCGGTGAGCACGCTGCCGTACATCGGCAGCTGCTCGCTGTCATGGCCGTGCCGGAACGGCGCCGCCAGCTGGCCGAGGCCGAAATCAGCCACCCGCGGGGTGGGCGAGAACATCCCGGGCAGGCCGATCCCGTACTTCTTGTAGGACACGGCGAGAGCCCCCGGGTCCACTCTGGCCAGCCCGCTGATGGCCTCCTGCGCCATGGCGACGAGCTGCGGGCTGGCGATCACCGCGCCCACCACGACCGCCAGCAGGGACGGCCAGATCTTCGCCATCGACGGGCGGCGCAGCAGCCACGGCAGCAGCGCCAGCGCGGCCACGATCGCGGCCTGCAGCGCCGACTCCTGGTCGGTGAGCACCGCCGCGCCCATCACCACGCCCAGGAAGACGGCCGGCCAGACGCCCGGATAGCGGCGCGGGGGTGTCTCTTGGCTGGCGGGGTGCGCCCCGGAGCAGGCACGCCGCAGCCGGACCGAGGCCTCCAGCGCCAGCGGCATGAAAACGGCCCCGATCGCGAGGTTCACGTGGTACCACGCTTCCTCGCAGAGCATCGCCGACAGGCCGAAGAACGCCCCGGCCGCGATCGCCCCGGTCGCCGACGGCAGCCACAGCCGCGCCACCCGGTACATGGCGTAGCAGAGCAGCCCCGGGGTCAGCAGCGCCAGCACGGTGTACGAGACGGCGGGACCCGCGGTCAGGGTGACCGGGGCCAGCAGCAGCCCCGGCAGCGGCATCAGGGTGTGGAAGCCCAGCTGAACGCCGACCGGGGCGACCATCAGCGGCGTGAACCACGGGTTCCCCAGGTGGATCACCTGGTGCGCCACCCACCAGAAGCCCCACACGTAGGCGGCCTCGTCGCGGAGGGCCGGCAGCTGGCCGGACGACAGGTAGGTGGCCCGGGGCCAGGTCACGGCCACCCCGGCAGCGATGTAGACGATCAGCAGCGCCAGCTGGCGGGCCCACGGCCGGGTGATGGCCGCGCCCACCGACGCCTGCCAGGACCGGTCCTGCCCGCTGCCGCCGTCGGCCGTCGCCGCCGCACGCGCCCGCCCGGGCCCGGACGGAGCCGGTCCCGGTGGCTGTGCCCGGTCATCGAGGGTGCCGGCAGCAGGGGGAACCTGCCGGGCAGACCGGTCACCGCCCGCCCGTTCCATCCTCACCTCCGCGGGCCTGGGCCTTCACCCTGGCAATGCCGCCAAGACCATCATCGGCCAGCCAGCCGGCGGCCTGGCACGGCAGGACTCGAAGCATACGCCCGCTCAGAGCCTTGAGCGTCCGGCCGAGAGCGTGCCGGGAGCCCGCCGCGGGCGCCCGCCGGGCCGGTTTCAGCCCGGATTGACCGGGCATTTCCGCTCGTAGGGTGCGGTGCACCCGGCTGGTATCCCGGGCGGGCTGACGGGGGCGGGAGAGGCCAGGTGAGCGGTCCGCGCGCAGTCTTGCTACCAAACACCGCAGCCAGCGCGGCCGCCGCACGGGTCAACGTCACGGACGGCCTGGCCGGGGCGGGCGTCAGCCCCGGCGCGATCAGTGACGCCGAGCTGGTGGTCAGCGAGCTGGTGAGCAACGCCATCCGGCACGCCAGGCCGCTGCCCGGCGC
>JAIRTY010000321.1 GCA_031254715.1 Nocardiopsaceae bacterium
GCCGTTCCCGCCACCAGAACCCGGCCCCGGCGGCGGCCGCAGTCACCGCGAGGGCCGGCACCGCCCAGCCTGGCAGGGGCAGGCCGGACACCCCGGACAGCGCCAGCAGCAACGCGGTCGACGCCAGCGCGAGCAGTACCAGCCCGCCGCCGTCGAACCGGCCCAGCGGCGTGCGCGCCCGGGTCCGCTGCAGCAGCAACCGCCCCGCCGCCATGCCGGCGATCCCGACCGGGACGTTCACCCAGAACACCCACTGCCACCCGGCCGCGTTCACCAGCATCCCGCCCAGCACCGGGCCCAGGGCCAGGCCAAGTGCCTGCGCCGCCGCCTGCACGCCCAGCGCCGCCCGCATCCTCGCCCTCGGCACGCTGGTCACCACCAGGGCCACACTGTTGGCCTGCAGCATCGCCGCCCCGACGGCCTGGATCACCCGGAAGCCCACCAGCCAGCCAAGTCCCGGCGCGAGTCCGCAAGCCGCCGACGCGGCAGTGAACAGGCCGAAGCCGTACACGTAGGTCGCCTTGCGGCCGGCCGCGTCGGCGACCCGGCCGACCGCCGCCAGCAGGGCGACGAGCACGAGCAGGTACGACAGCGACACCCACTGAACCGCGGCCAGCGGCGCCGCGAAGCTCCGCTGCAGCGCCGGGAACGCCAGCAGCACGATGCTCGCGTCCAGCTGGCCCATGAACGCGCCGAGGCACACCGTCGAGACCGCGAACCAGCCGGCCTGCGGGTGGTCCCGCACCGCCCGCGGTCGCGGCCGCTCCGCCAGCAGCCGGACAGCTCCGAGCTCATGATTCATTACATTCATTCTGACACAGAACTAAAATGCCTAGCGCCACTGGGAGACGTGCCTACCAGGACTGAATGGTCACCGCATCAAAGCCGATGGAGTGAGTAGGGAACAGGGCGCGGCTGAGTGGCGAGATTACTTCTGTGACAAATCTATCGGCGATGGCCGGCCGGGCCGGTTCCGCCGCTGCGCAGCCCTGCTGGTCAGGGCCGGCGGGTGCGCCAGTCCAGCGGCTCCGGCGGCGGTCCCAGGTTCGGCGGCGGGGATGGCTCGGTTGCCGGGCTCGGCGCCACGGGCGGGTCCGGCTCCGGCCTGCCAGGGTCCTGCGCCCGGCCGGTCTGCGGCGGCTGGCCAGGGTCCCGCGCCTGGCGAGCTTGCGGCGGCTGGCCAGCGTCCTGCGGCTGGCCGGTCTGCGGCGGCTGGCCAGGGTCCCGCGCCTGGCCGGTTTGTGACGGCTGGCCGACTCGCGACGCGCCGGGTTCCCGCGACACGCCGGGTTCCCGCGGCGAGCCGGGGGGCGGCCACGCCCCGGGTTGCGGCGACGGTCCGCGGTCCGGCGACGGGCGCGGACCGGCCTCGCGGGAGGAAGCCCCCGGTGCATGCCCCGCGCCAGCGGGTCCGGGATCCGCGTATGCAGCCTCAGCCGGATCCGCCAGCGTAGCGGTGGGCAGGGCCAGGATCCCCGGGTTGACGTCTGCCATCACCAGCTGCCGCCCGCTCCGGCCCGCGTAGCTGACGATCGCCGCGGTGGGCGGCAGTTGCTGCAGTTCGTGTGGCTCGACCAGGAACTCCCGGCTTCGCTGGACGGACCGCGCGAGCGACTCGTTGGCGCCGATTGCCCGGGACGTGCTGACCCCCCAGGACGTGCTGACCGTGATGCCCCGGGTGACCGATTCCGAGTCCGTGGTGCCCTGGGACCGGCCGAGATCGCGGCTGCCGGAGCCGGTGCGGGGCGAGAACGGGGCCAGCCCGGTGCTGCTGTGCCCGCGGCCGCGGCTGCGGCTGGTGGTCTCGCTGGTGCCGGCGGAGTACCCGGCCGAGTCGGCATCGGCCACGCTGCTGGTGTAGGAATCGCCGACCGTGCCGGTGACTGACGTGCCGATGGTCTCGGTGAGCTGGGCAAGCACGAAGCGGTGCGCCATCCCGATCTGCTCGCTGGCCGCCTTGGCGTCCCCGGCGTTGCCGGTGCGCATGAACATCACGGCGGCGTTCCCGCGGCCGAGCCGCTGCGTCGCGTGACGCGGCAGCGTTCGGTAGGCGAGCACCAGCCCGGTCCGGGTGGCCTCGCAGGCGTCGCAGAGCCGGTCCAGCACGTCGCCGCGCAGCCGCTCGGCCCCGGCCAGGCACAGGGTGTGCTGCCACGGCTTTCCGGCGGGAGCCTGCCGGAGCAGGTGGGTGAGGGCGACGGCGAGGTAGGCCGACAGCACCGCGGTGCTGGCCATGCCGGCCTTGCGGTCCAGCGCCACCACCCGCAGCGGACTGGCCGGGAGCGGCGCCAGCGCCGAGCCGAGCGGTGCCAGCGCGTGCAACCGCGCCTCCAGCGCCCAGGCGCGCTCGGTGACCACCCGGCCGGCGGCTCCGCTCCCGTAGAGGGTCCTGATGCCGTCCAGCTGCCCGGCGGTGAGCAGGCCGCGGCGGACGTCATCCCGCGGGTCGCCCACCTCGCCGAGCGCCCGCAGCGCGGCCATGACCTGGCCGACCGCGGCGCCGTCGCCGAGCACCGTCAGCACCCGCTCCAGGATCGCGGCGTCCTGGGCCGGGTCGGGCGGGGAGTCCGGCCCGCTGGGGGCGGCCGCGGTCAGTGCCAGCACGTCAGCCAGGGCGTGGCGGGGCAGCCCGGCACCGAGGTCGAGCCGGGGCAGGTCGTCCGGCATCACCCACACCAGCGGCTCGATGCCCGACCCGCGCGCCACCGCGAGCAGGTCAGCGGCGGCCGCGCCCTCGGACAGGTCCAGCACGGTGACCTCGCCGCCCGCGGCGAGCCGCGGCGCGGCGAGCATCGTCAGCACCGCGGACCAGCCCGGCAGGGTCCCGCCGGCCACATCCACCCGGTCGATGTCGTCCGGCACCCAGACCGGATACCAGTGCGCCTGGCCGGCGAACGCCCGGTCGCGCTCCTGCCAGTCCCGGAAGCGCCGCGCATGCTCGTCCTGCCAGGCCGCGAGACGGCGCTGCTGGGCCGTCCGGGCGGCGGCGACCCGCTGCTTCTCGGCGCTGACGGCGGCCCGCAGCGCGCGTTCTCCCCGCCACGTGCCGCGGGCGCTCAGCGCCGCCAGGGCCGCCAGGACGGCCGCCAGGACGGCGGCGAGCGGGCCGCTCACCAGCCCGGCCCGGGCCAGCAGGATGACCCCGGCCAGCAGCACCAGGCAGCCGGCCGCGGCCAGCTTGAGCGGGCGGCCGAGCCGGTCCTGTTCCCGCCGCTGCGCCGCCAGCCAGCCCGTGCTGAGCTGCTCCGGCGCCGGAGGGACCGGCCGCTTCGGCGGCGGACCGGGGTCGGGATGCCCGGGCGCGTGCTGCCATCCCAGGTACACCCG
>JAIRTY010000341.1 GCA_031254715.1 Nocardiopsaceae bacterium
CTCCGGGCCCCCGGCCTCCGGGCCCCCGGCTTGCAGCGGAACCCCCGGCCCCGCCGGCCCCCGCACACCGGCCGGACTCCCCGTCCCGGTCCCGGCCGGACCCCGCACGCCAGGCGGACCCCCCGTCCAGGTCCCGGCCGGACCCCTCGCTCCGGCCGGACCCCTCGCTCCGGTCGGACCCCCCGCTCCGGCCGGAGCCCTCGTCCCTAACGGAGCCCTGGTCCTGCCCTGACCAGGAACCCCCCGGCGCGGCGAGGCGCCGCCCGGGCCGGCTGTGCCCGCGCCGGGCGCAACCGTCCGGGGAGGCGGGACCTGGCCCGGCAGCGATCCGTCCCGGGGCATGGCAGGGCCGCTATCCGTCCGTGCCAGCAGCCGGGCCGCCAGCCTGGTGGCCAGCTCGGCCGCTGCCGCCAGCTCGGCCGCTGGCAGATCGGCAATCGGAGCGCCGGTCAGGGCCGGGAACGGCAGCAGGCTGCAGATCTTGCCCGCCGATATCTCGCGGGGCAGCTGCGGGGAGCAGGCTGAGCAGGACGCGGCGTGACTCAGCAGGCTGTCCCGGAGCGCAGCCGGGGAAGCCGCAGCCCCGTCCCGCAGGATGCCGGCCCGGCGCCCGCATTCGCCCGGATCCCGGCTCGCCAGTACCTCACCCCCGACCTCGCGGCGCAGCCGTTCCTCGCTGGCGTGCAGCATGCTGGCCACGGTGGGCACGCTCGTGCCCACGATCCTGGCCACCTGAGCCAGGCTCATGCCCAGCCACGTCGCGAGCGCCAGGGCCTCCCGCTCCGGCTGGGTGAGCGCCATGATGGCCCGGGTTGCCATGAGCGACGGCCCGCTGACAGCTCCGCCGGCAACCGGGCCCGCTCCGGCCGGTGCCGTCTCGAAAGGCCCGGCCGCGGCCGCCCCTCTCCTGGCTGGCAACGGCTCCGGCGGCGCCGGGGGCTGGTCCCGCAGGCACTGAGTCCGCGCCTGCTTGAGTAGCCATTCCCGTACCGTCCGCGGATCCCCGGAACGCCGGGAATCACCGGACTGTCCAGAATTATCGGCCGCTGCGGAACTCCCGGCCCAGGCAGAATTGCTACCATGACGGAATAGGCGCGACCGGTGCCGCTTACGCGAGTTTTCCCGGGCTGCAGGCACCCCGCCGTCTCCGCTGGGCGTACCTTCGGCCGCCGAAATGCTGTCATGTCCAGATTCGGACGGGATCACGCCACTCGCCGCCACCAGCAGTGCCCGTCGGAATGCGGCCTGAGCTGCAGCGTCGTCGCCAAGCATGATCCAGCAGTACTGCAGCACGCTTTCCCCGTGGGTGCTCACCAGATCGGCGAGCTTTGTCAGATCGGCGCCTGGTGGCGCAACAGTAAACTGACCGTCATTCATGGGGCTTAAAGTTATGACACCACCGCTTTCGTCATCCACTGAATCGCGCAAAGACGGGGAAGCGTCCATCTATTTCCGAGACTGGCCGCTAACTGGCCATTGTCCCGATTCTTCCGCGCGGCGGCAGAGCAAAAGAATGCCCATAAGGGAGAACCCGGGCAGGGAAAAGCCCGATCTGCGAGGTTATTCCGCCAGCGCGAGGCCGGGCGCGGCCGCGCAGCGGTGGCCGGGCCGGCCCGGCGGTGCTAAGGGCCGGCGACCCGGCGGCTACCGCTGAGGTACCGCTCGGCAAGCTCGCAGCTGTCCCGGGTGTAGCCGGCGCCGAGTTCCTGCGCGATCTCGGCTCCCTGGTGCGAGCCGATCCACGCCACCAGCAGCAGCCGCCGGTACAGGATGAACGTCCAGATCTCGGCTTCGTCCCCGGCCGGCAGGCTGCGTACCCGGCGATAGCCGCTCAGCCAGCTGTCGATCAGTTCCGGCACCTGCGGTTCGTGCTCGAAGAAGCTCACCGAGGTGCCGAGGTCGTACAGGTACCAGCTGAAGCCGCAGTCGTCGAAGTCGATGACGCTGACCGCGCCGTCGGCGATCAGCAGGTTGGCGAGCCGGGTGTCGGCATGGATCAGCCCATACCGGTCCGGCCCGGTGCCGAACGCGGCCAGCCGCGCCGCCAGGGCCGCTTCCAGCCGGGCGAGTATCTCCCGCTCGCTGACACCGAGCCCGAGCCCGTCCTGCCAGCGCCCCCACCGGGCCTGATCACCGAAGGCCGCCGGGTGGTCCCAGTGGAAGCGGGTGAACCAGGGCGGCGGCGCCCAGTCCCGCACATGCCGGTGCATGCGGGCGGTGAGCTCACCAAGCTCTGCGAAGTGCTCCACCGCGTCCGGCGCCGGCTCGGTACCGGGCAGGAACTCGAACCGGACGCAGCTGCGGCCGGGGCCGCCGGAGGGGTCGGCCATCGTGACCACGCGGCGGCCATCGGCGGCCGGCAGCACCCGCGGGGTGCGCACGCCCGCCTCTGCCCGCAGCGCCTCCATCCAGGCCAGTTCGGACGCGATCTCCCGCTCGGTGTGGTAGCCGAGGCGGTGGACCCGGAGCACCGACCTGCCGCCGTCTGCGTCCTCGATCAGGAACGTGGCGTTCTCGGAGACGTTGAGCAGCCGGACGCTGGTCCCGGGGCGGCAGCCGTAGGCGCTGACCGCCTGCTCGGCGAACCGGGTCACCCGTGCCAGCACATCGCCCCCGCCCGACAGGTCATGCGCCTCCATCCGGACCCTCCCCGTCCTTCACCGAGCCGAGTACCGCGGCGAATCCCGCCACGCGCGCGGTCGCCGCGCACCGGCGGTCGGCCTGCGCAGGTAGATCCGCCCGCCCGCCCCCTGCTTGCGACGATTGTCCATGCTGGTGCCGGACACCGGAGCCCAGCGGTCAGAGGAGGCGCCCAGCCAGGCTGAACACCTGGCCGGTGGGGCCGTGCGGGGGCAGGCCGGCCACGAACAACGCGAGCCGCGCGACGTCAGCGGGATCCTTGAGCCATTCGCCGGCCTCCGCCCAGCGGACCTCGTTCTCGCTGGGGTGCTCGCCGCCCAGCGCCCGGGTCCGGGTCGGGCCGGGGACCACCTCGTTCACGGCGATGCCGGGCTCGCGGAGCTCGGCCGCCAGGACCCGGGTCAGCGCGCTCGCGCCGGCCTTCGCCACGGCGTAAGCGCCTGCCCCGCCGGCGCTGACCCGCGCCAGCCCGGACCCGATGATGAGCACCGACCCGCCGCCGGCGCTGATCAGGGCCGGCACGCTCGCCTTCGCGGTGTTCCACACCCCCGACAGGTTGATGTCGAGGGCACGCTGCCACTCACCGGGCGGGTACTCGAGCACGGGACGGCTCTCCGGCACGATGCCGGCGTTGGCCACCACGATGTCCAGCCGCCCGGACCGGTCCAGCGCCTGCCGCACCGCACCGGTCATCGCGGCCAGGTCGGTCACGTCGGCGGGAACCGCAAGCGCGGCCCCGCCAGCTCCGGTGATGCGCTCAACGGTCTGCGCGAGCGGCCCGGGCCGCCTGCCGGTCACCACGACCCCGGCCCCGGCCCCCGCGAAGGCCCCGGCGATCGCCGCGCCGATCCCGGTACCGCCGCCGGTCACCAGCGCGGCCTTCCCCGCCAGCGTTCCCTCCAGGCTGGTCATCCCGGCAGCATAAGGGGGCCGTGGCCGCGGTAACCCGGCGCAACCGGCCGATGCCGTGACGCTCAGAGGCCGACCGTGGAGATGTACCGGTCGGTGTAGACCGAGTTCTGTACCGGGGTGAGCATCCGGAAGCAGCGGCAGGCCGCGAGCACCTCTGGCGGCGGGAACATGTGCCGCTGCTGGTCCCCGGACAGCCGCAGCCCGGTGGTCGGCACCGCCTCGGCCGCCCCCTCGACCGGGCAGATGAACATCTGCGACACCGCCAGCTGGGCCGCCACTTCCGGCTGGTAGTAGTAGTCGATCAGCTGCTCCGCCTCGGCCGGGTGCTGGGCGTGAGCGGGGATCATGAGGTTGTCGGTCCACAGCAGGCCCCCGGCGTCCGGGATCGCGAACCGGACCAGCGGGTGGCTGCGGGCAACCGAGAGCACGTCACCGGACCAGCCCATGCAGGCAGCGATGTCACCGCGGGCCAGGCCCGCCCGGTAGCGGTTGGTCACCGTCCGGATCTGGCCCGCGCGCACGGATCCGGCCAGCACCTCCAGCGCCAGGTCGAATTCCGCGTTCGTGAAGCTGGCCGGATCGTGTCCCTGATCGAGCAGGATCAGCCCCATGACATCCCGCATGTCCGCGGTCAGGGACACCCGCCCGCGCAGGTCGGGCGCGGTCAGCAGGTCGGTCACGCTGGTCACGGCTCGGCCGGTGGCCGCCAGGTTGTAGGCGATGCCGGTCAGCCCCGCCTGCCAGGGCAGCGAGTAGCCGTACACAGCGTCCAGCGGGGGCACGCGCAGGGCTGGCAGCAGGTTCTCGGCATGCGGAATGCCCTCCGGCCGCAGCGCGCGGGCCCAGCCCATTCCGATGAACTGCCCCACCAGCCAGTCGGACACGACGACCAGGTCATAGCCGCCGCTGTGCCCGAGCGCCTGCGGGACCGCGATCCGGCCGAAGAAGTGCTCGTTGGTGGTAACCGGCTCGCTGTAGTCGACCGCGATCCCGGTCCGGCGGGTGAACTCTGCCAGCGTCGGATGCAGCCGGTGATCATCCGGGTCGTAGTCGATGTACTCGGGCCAATTGCCGAAGCTGATCACGAAGCTGCCCCCGGATACTGACTTGCGATCAGATGCTTACTCATAGTAGTCAGCCGGGCGTACCCGGCCGGGCCGGACGCCGCCCGGCCCGGAGAGTAATCTCCCAGGCAGGGGCACCGAAACCCCGGCAGCCCGGGCAGCGGCTCCTGGCAGAAGAACGGCGACCGGCCCGGCCAGGACCGGCGAACGGCTCCGGCCGGGCGGGACCACGGCTCGCAGAGATCGGAAGAGCG
>JAIRTY010000346.1 GCA_031254715.1 Nocardiopsaceae bacterium
ACCGGCTGATGGAACAGATGGCCAGCGGTGTTGAGGAGGTGCTCGGCGGCCCGGTGATGGTCGGTCCCTCAAGGAGGGGCGAGCACCGGAGCGTCCGCATTCAGTATCCGGCCGCGCACAAGGGCAGCGGCCTCCTCCTCCCGGACGTCATGGTCGAGGCCGGGATTCGCGGCGGCCCGCAGCCTTGTGAGCGACTGCCTGTCGGCTCCATTCTCGGCGACGTCCTGCAGGAAGCCGGAGAGCGCACTGGCAGCTTCGAGGATCTCCAGTCGTTTGATGTCCAGGTGCTTCACCCTGGCCGAACGCTGATGGAGAAGCTCGGGCTGCTGCATTCGAAGATCGGGGCAGATCCGGCTGAGGCAGGCGCCGCCAAGCACGTGCGGCACTACTACGACGTCTACATGCTGCTTGGCGACGACCGCGCGCTGGCCGTGCTACGCGACAAGGCCGGATTCGGCCGGATCCTGGACAGCATGCGCGAGGTCAACGACCGATGGTTCGGCGGGGGCGAGCTACGGCCCGCCGGTGGTTGGGCTGCCAGCCCCGCCTTCGACACTGCGGGACCTGCCTACCACCGCCTGCAGGGGGCCTACGATTCGGCGATGTCGGAACTGCACCTCGGCCGGGATGCGCCGCCTGCGCTCGACGCGATCTGCGCTCGAGTAACCGATCTGGCAGACCTGCTGTAGGACCGCTCAGGTTCCGCTCGGTCACGCTTCACGAGCGTTCACACGCGCGCCACGATCGGACAACACCGCATGCCGCTGAAGGTCTCCCGGACACGGAACATGCCGCCACGTGACGCCTCGCGCCAGTGACAAACCAATGACAAATGATCAAGGACCCGACCGCCGCGACCGGCGATCAGGCCCTTGACCTGGCACTTCACTGGGTAGCCCCGACCGGATTTGAACCGGCGCTACCGCCTTGAGAGGGCGGCGTCCTAGGCCGCTAGACGACGGGGCCAGCGTCTGAACCGTAGCGCACGCCCGCTGGTCGCGCCAAACCGGCCACCGCTCCTGCGCACCGGGCGCGGAGCCCCTCGGCTGGCGCCGTCCGCCGGCGCCGCATGCTCGGTCCGGCTGGGGGTATCTATCTACATATGTTGGGATTCATCATCCTCTTGCTGCTCATCGGGCTGATTGCCGGCGCGATCGCCCGGCTGCTCGTCCCCGGCCGCGACCCCATCGGCCTGCTCGGGACCATCGCGCTCGGCGTGATCGGGTCCTTTATCGGCGGATTCCTGCAGAACCTGATCTTCCACCACTCCCTGTCGGTCCGGCACCTGCATCCGGTCGGCATCATCGGCTCGGTGATCGGCGCGATCATCCTGCTGCTCATCGTCCGCCTCACCGGCCACGAGCCGGGGCGCAGGCGCTAATGAGCCCTCCTCCCCGGCGCCGCTTTGGCCCGGACTTCCGGTTCGGCTAGACTCATCGGGCGCGAGCGGCCCGCCAGGGTCGCTCCGGTGGGGTATGGGGTAATTGGCAGCCCGGCAGGTTCTGGCCCTGTTAGTCTAGGTTCGAGTCCTGGTACCCCAGCGGCGACGCATGTTTGCCGCCTGCGGGCGGCTGCACCATTGGCTCGCGGTGCTGGTCCGGGGGGGACACCCCCCGGACCCCCCAATTGGCTTGGGTACCGCTTGGAATTATGGTGACCCCTATTCGCCGGTACCGGTTTGTTATCGGTTGACGCCGCTTTTTGTGCGGCCCTCTTTGCTGGGCATTTAATGCTTTGGAACGGGTGGGGTCCGGAGCTTGGGTCCTTGCCGCCGTGAGCGGCGCTCTCAGGAGGCCGGGGAGCCGCGCTGGGCTACGTGGGCGTCGAAGCTTGGCGGGCCGACCACCACCAGGACCTTCGCGTCGGCGCGGCTGGTGACGGTGAAGCTGTGCTCGATGTCGCGCGGCAGCAGCACGAACGCCCCCGGCTGGGCGGACCACCGCTCGCCTCCGCAGCGGCCGGTCAGATAGCCGGCTATGACGTAGAACATCTCGTCTTCGCCGTCATGCACGTGCGGCGGGACGTCGAGGGCTGCGGGACAGAGCATCTCCATGACGGCGAGCTGGCCGCTGGTCTCAGCGCCGCTCGCCTTCATCACGAACCGGGCACCGGCGAAGTCGTAAGCGGCGCCCTGCCCGGCATCGCGCACGACGAAGCTCATGCGGGAAACCTACCCGGCCCGGGGCCGAGGTCTACTGAGGTCCAGATCTGAGGGTCACCGACTGGGCGGGTCCCGGTAGCGTCCCTCCCGGAACTGCCGCGCCCGGTGTGCCACCGGGCACGGCCCGGCCGGCGCCGTCTCGGGAGGATCTATGCCGTGGTTCGATCTGTCGCTGGAGCAGTTGGCCTCGCATGAAGCTACCGCGACCGAGCCTGCTGACCTGGACGGCTGGTGGGCGCGACGGCTGGCGGAGGCCCGGTCGGCGGCGGCGCCCCCGGTGGTGACCGAGTATCAGGCCGCCGCCTACGGGCCGCTGCGCGTCTACGACGTGGAGTTCTCCGGCGATCGCGGCGACCGGGTGCGGGGCTGGTACCTGCTGCCGCCCGGCGCGGCGGGCGAGCCGCTGCCGCTGGTGGTCAAGTTCGTCGGCTACGGGGGCGGGCGTGGGCTGCCGGTGGAGCACGCGCTGCTGCCGGCCGCCGGGTACGCCACCTTCGTCATGGACGTCCGCGGCCAGGGCGGGCGGTGGACCGTGGGCGCGACCGGCGACCCCGCCGCCGGGCCCGGGGCAGGGCCGGAGCTGTCCACGGTGATGACCCGCGGCCTGGCACGGCCCGAGGACTACTACTACGCCCGCCTGTTCACCGACGCCGTCCGGGCCGTGGAGACCGCGGCCGGCCTGGACCTGGCCGACCGGTCCCGGATCGCGGTGAGCGGCGCCAGCCAGGGCGGCGCACTGGCGCTCGCGACCGCCGCGCTGCTCGGCGAGGTGGTGGCGGTCTGCCACGCAGATGTCCCGTTCCTCTGCGATATCGCTCGCGCGGTCACGCTCGCTCCGGAGCCGCCGTACACGGAGATCGCCGAGTTCCTTGCCAACCACACCGGCCTGGTGGACACCGCCATGGACACGCTGCGATACGTGGACTGCGCCCTGCTCGCCCGCCGGATCACCGCCGACTGCCTGCTGAGCGCGGGGCTGATGGACCCCGTCTGCCCGCCCTCCACAGTGTTCGCCGCCTACAACGCCATCCGCTCCCGGAAACAGATCGCGGTCTCGCAGTTCGGTACCCACGTCGTGCCGGCAGCCCATACCGAGCGCCAGCTCGCTCACCTGGCCGACCGGCTCGCCTCCAGCTGACCGCCCGGTCCGCGTGGCTGGTCCTGGGACGGCGGCGGGATCACTCGATCCGGGTGGCGATGGAGGTGCCGGTCTCCACGGTCCTGCCGACCGTGCAGAGCCGGTCGTGGGACTTCTGCACGATGTCAGGCAGCACCGCCCGGGCCTCGTCGCCCTGGGCGGTGGCGGGAAAGGCGATCCGGAAGGTCACGGCGACGTCGGTGAGCCGGTTGCCGCTGTCGTCGCGCACCTTCTCCGCCTCGACCAGCACCTGGAACGACTCCGGCTCCGCCCGGCGCGAGGTGACGATGTCCACGTCGATGGACGTGCAGCCGCCGATGGCGGCCAGCAGCAGCTCGGTGGGAGTGAACTCGGCAGCGTCCCCGGTGCCGAACGTGATCAGGCCGTCCCTCTCGTTCCTGGCCCGGAACCGGCCGGCCGACAGCCGCTCGACCGTGACGCCGCGATGCACAGAACTTGTCGTCATGCTCACACCCTGCCAGACCGGCGCCGGCCGGGACCCGGGCGGCCAGGCCGCGGCGGAAAGGGGCCCCGGCCTCCCCGCATCGACGGCTTTCCTCCCCTCAGCGACGATTTTCCATGATCATGGTGGATCGGGAGGGTTGCCCGCCGACCAAGTCACCACGATCATGGCGCCTGG
>JAIRTY010000440.1 GCA_031254715.1 Nocardiopsaceae bacterium
ATGAGCGATATCGCCGAGCGGGGGGGTCTTGGGGGGTCGTCCCCCCGGGCAGGCACCGAGCGGGGGGGTTCTGGAGGGCCGGCCCGGCTCGATCCTGGGCTGGACGCGCTGTGGGAGCGGCGGGCCACGCTCACGCCGGATGATGTCGCGGCCAGGGAGATGGTCGTGGCCGCGGTGGACGCCCTGGACGCGGGCGAGGCACGGGTGGCCTGGCCTGATCCGGAGACCGGCCAGGTCACCGTGGATGAGCGCGCGAAGCAGGCGATTCTGCTCGCGTTCCGGCTGCTGCCGATGACCGGGTCCGAGGTCGGGGGGTTCCGTTATCACGACCGGGTTCCGCTGAAGACGCGCCTGGACGGCGTGCGGATGGTCCCGGGCGCGATCGCCCGCTGGGGCTCCTACCTGGCGCCGGGCACCGTGCTCATGCCGTCTTTCGTCAACATCGGCGCCCATGTCGACGCCGGCACCATGATCGACACCTGGGCCACCGTCGGGTCCTGCGCCCAGGTCGGCAGGAACGTCCACGTGGGGGGCGGCTGCGGGATCGGCGGCGTGCTCGAGCCGCCGAACGCGGTGCCGGTCGTGGTCGGGGACGACGCGATGCTCATGTCCCGGTGCATGGTGGTGGAGGGTGCCCGGGTGGGGGAGGGCGCCGTGCTGGGCGCCGGCACCATCCTGGCCGCCAGCTCGCACGTGATCGACGTCGAGACCGGCGAGGAGCTGCCGCGGGGCGAGGCACCGCCGTGGTCGGTGTGCGTCGGCGGGACGCGGCTGCGCACGTTCGGTGGCGGGGAGTTCGGCCTGCCGTGCGTGCTGGTGCTGAAGCGGCTGCCGGAGGGCAGCAGGCACGACAAGGCGGCCCTCAACGAAATCCTGCGTGACCACGGCGTGAGCGGCTGACGATGGTCGGCCTGACCACCGGTTAGCCCCGGCTACCGTGGGAAAATCGTGAGCGTGCAATCTGAGTCACGCCGCCGGGTGCGCCGGCAGGGACCGGCAACGCTGCGCGGGCGTGCCATTCCCAAGACGACCACCGATCAGCGGCTGCTCGACCGGCGTGGGCCCAGCGACTGGGTGCACACCGACCCGTGGCGGGTGATGCGGATCCAGGCCGAGTTCGTCGAGGGCTTCGGCCTGCTCGCTGAGCTGGGAATGGCGGTGTCGCTGTTCGGCTCGTCCCGGGTCCAGCCCGGGTCGCCGGACTACGAGCTCGCCGAGCGCATCGCGGCCCGGCTGGCGGCGGCCGGCTACGCCGTGATCACCGGCGGCGGCCCGGGAGTCATGGAGGCGGCCAACAAGGGGGCGTCCCAGGCGGGCGGGGTCTCGGTGGGCCTCGGCATCGAACTGCCGCTGGAGCAGGGCCTGAACGACTACGTCGACATCGGCCTGGAGTTCCGCTACTTCTTCGTGCGCAAGACCGTGTTCGTCAAGTACTCGCAGGCGTTCGTGTTCCTGCCGGGCGGGTTCGGCACGCTGGATGAGCTGTTCGAGGCGCTGACCCTGGTCCAGACCGGCAAGATCACCAGGTTCCCGCTGGTGCTCGTCGGCTCCGGCTACTGGTCAGGCCTGCTGTCCTGGATCCGTGACACGCTGGTTGCCGAGGGCAAGGTCGGCGCGGAAGACGCCGGCCTGCTGCAGGTGGTGGACGACCCGGACGAGGTCGTCCGGCTGATCCAGGAAGCGCACCACAATGGCAAGGCTTTCGAGTCGGCGGTGACGCGAGCCGATGCCCGGCCCCGGGCAATCTCCCCGGACTGACGCCGGCCGCACCGGCACCGGCGGTCCCGCCTGCCGCACCGGTACCGGCGGCACCGGCGGTCCTGCCTACTGCCGGCGGCAACGCCACGGGCTGCAGGCCGCCACTGGCTCCGGTAGGTCCGTTCACCCAAGCCCGCGGACGGCGCGCCGGGGCGGCTGGTCGCCGCGGATCGCGGCGGTCATGTCCAGTGCGCGCCGGACCGCTGCCATGTGCCTGGTGCGCACGGCTGGCGCCCCCCGCCAGGCACTGACCGCGGCGACCGCCACGGCAGCGGCCGGCCCGGCCCCGGCCAGGTCGCAATCGACGGTGCCGCGCTGGCAGCCGGCCTGGCCGGCGTCGCTGGCGGAGATCAGTGCCGTCCCTGGCCGCGGCGAGTGCGTGCTCACCTTCTGAGCATGGCACGATTCGTATGTGTCAGTGGTCCTGCTGCTCGCTGCCGCCGCCGTCGTCGCCGGCGCGATCCTGGTCGCTGCCGGCCGGGGCGGTGAGCTGGCCGACTTCCCGGCCGATGTCGCCCCGTTCGGGCTGGCGAAGGTCACCGCCGCGGACATCGCTCTGCTGCGGCCGCCCAAGTCGCTGTGGGGATACCACCCCGGCCTGACGGAGGAAGCGCTGGCGGTGATCGCGCACGCGGTCAGCGAACGGGACGCCGAGATCGCGCAGCTGCGCAGCCAGCTCGCGCAACTGCCGCCGCCCGCTCCCGGAGGCGAGGACACCTGCGATGGGTGAGCCACCGCCCGGGAGCGCCGAGCCGGGGCCGGATGGCCGCCTTCGCTGTCCGTGGGCGCTCGGCACCGCGGACTACCTCGCGTACCACGACGATGAGTGGGGCAGGCCGGTCACCGGCGACATCGCGGTGTTCGAGCGGCTGTGCCTGGAGGGGTTCCAGTCCGGGCTGTCATGGCTCACGATCCTGCGCAAGCGGGAGAACTTCCGCGCCGCGTTCGCCGGCTTTGACCTCGCGGCCGTCGCCAGGTTCGGCGACCAGGACGTGGCGCGGCTGTTGTCGGACGCCGGCATCGTGCGCAACCGCGCGAAGATCAACGCTGTCATCGGCAACGCGCGGGCCGCGCAGGCGGTGCCCGGCGGCATCGCCTCGCTGGTGTGGCGGTACGCCGGCGAGCCCGGCCCGGCCCCCGTCACCCTGGCCGACGTGCCGCCGTCCACCCCCGCATCCCGGGCGCTGAGCCGTGAGCTGCGCCGCAACGGCTTCGCGTTCACCGGACCGGTGACCGCGTACGCCACTATGCAGGCGTGCGGGGTGGTTAATGACCATCTGGCGGGCTGCTTCCGGCGGGACGGCCGGTGAATCATGTATTCGTGATTCAGACGGACCATGCCACACTAGAACTTGACGATTCGTGGAGGCGAGATGACTCAGCGTGTGCGCGTCGGCAGTTATCTGGGATTTTCCCAGGCCGCCGACGATGCGCAGCAGTGCTTCGACGCGCTTGAGTCAATCTCGCCCGGCGAAAGCGGCGCGGCCCGGAGGCCGATGCGGGCTGCGTGGGAGCGGGCGATGCCGCGCTGGCGGGGAAAACCGTGAAGCTCGGCGCAACCGTGATGCAGTCGTTCCCGTCTAACCGTGCGGGAGCGGAACTGCAGGAGGGAACAGAACGGGCGGAATACCCATGACCGAGGCATCAGCTCCCAGCGTCCCGCCGGGCGTGGACCCAAACGTCCCCGCCCCCGCCCGGCTCTATGACTATTACCTGGGCGGGACCCACAACTACCCGGTTGATCGCGAGGCGGCCGAGCAGATCCGCAAGCTGATCCCGGAGCTTTCCGACGCGGCATGGGCGAACCGCGGCTTCCATCAGCGGGCGGCGCGATGGATCGCGCTGCAGGACGTCCGGCAGTTCATCGACATCGGTTCTGGACTGCCGACCGTCGGCAACACGCACGAGGTGGTGCAGCGGGTCGACCCGGCGATGCGGGTGGTGTACGTGGATCACGACCCGCTGGTGCTCGCGCACTCGGCCCCGCTGCTGGCCGGCCAGCGCCGCACCCGGGCGATCCAAGCCGACCTGCGGAAGCCCGATCAGCTGCTGAGTCATCCGGACCTGACCGGGCTGATCGACTTCAGCCAGCCGACCGGGCTGATGATGACGTGGGTCATGCACTTCGTGGCGGACTCTGACGACCCGCAGGGCCTGGTCGCGCGGTACCTGGCCGCGCTGGCACCGGGCAGTTACCTGGCGCTGTCGCACGTGACCAACGAGAAGACGCCGCCCGCTTCGGTGGCGGCCGCTGAGGCTCTCTACGCCAAGGCCTCCGAGCAGCTCTACTTCCGTCCGAGAGCCGACGTCCAGCGGTTCTTCGACGGCCTCGAGCTGATCTCGCCCTGCCCCAACACGGCGGCTGAGGTCGTGCATACCGGCGACTGGGGTGCCGAAGATCCCGAGCTGGCCGACAGCGACGGCTCCCGCTGGAGCTGGTGCGGCGTGGCACGTAAATCGTGACCAGGGTGCCTGGAACGGGAGAGCACGTGGTGGACGCCAAGGGCAGGTCCGGTGGGCCAGGGCCGTCGCGGACGGCGGCCGGAGCGGACATGCCCAAGCCAACGGTGGCAGAGCTGGGGATCGATCCGGCCGCGGCGCAGTGGCAGCGGTCGGGCGAGGGAGACGACGCGGTTGAGGTCGCCTTCGTCCCCCGGAGCGGCGCCGAGGGCGAGACCTGGGTCCTGGTCAGGGTGGCAGGTGACCCGGATGGCCGGATCCTGGTGTACGACGCGTTCGAATGGGAGTGCTTCCTGGACGGGGTCCGGGGAGGCGAGTTCGACGACGGCGCAGCCCGGTAGCAGGGTGCCTCGACGTGACCCGCATGGCCTGGCCCCCGGCCGCTACGGCGCTGGATAGCCCCGGCCTGCAACCCAGAGTGACCGGTAGCCGGGCCAGATGTGAACCCACGTAAAACTGTGATTCACAACTTAGGTAGCGGTATACTCTCGGTGACGCCCTGTCAAGGGAGGCAGCGCAGATGAGCGACGAGGCCTATGGCGCGACGATCGCCAAGCGCCGGCTGGCGCGCCGCCTCGCCCAGCTCCGGGTGAAGAGCGGCTACACCGCAAACCACGTCTGTGACGTCCTGAACTGGGGCCGGGGAAAGGTCGGCCGGTTCGAGGCCAACCAGTGGAAGCGCCCGGAGATGAGCGACATCCGGGACCTGCTGCGGATCTACCCGGTGACCGATGACGAGCGGGAAGAGATCGAGCAGCTCGCCATCAAGTCCCGTGCCCGCCCTTGGTGGCGCGAGTACACCGAGATCTTCGAGAACGAGTTCCCCGGCTACGAGAACGATGCCACCCGGATCCGGGTGTTCATGCCACTGGTCATGCCCGGCCTGCTGGCAACCGCGGATTACAGCGAGGCCCTCTTGCGCAGCGGCGGGATGCCGCCGCTGCGGCAGCGGAAGACCATGGAGACGCGCAAGCGGCGGCAGGAGATCCTGGAACGGGCCGATGGGACCGCTCCCCGATTGACTGCCGTGATCACCGAGGCGTCGCTCATGTACCAGTGGGGGGTGAAAACGGACCGACGTGACCAGATCGAGCATCTGATCGAGTTGTCCCGGCGCGACAACATCGAATTGCGCATCCAGCGCTTTGCGGATGGCCCGCCGGTGGGCGCGCATTCGATGGTCAACATTTTCGGCTTCGCCGACGGTGAGCCCAGCCTGGTCTTCGTGGAAACCGACTACACGATCCAGGAGGTAAGTGACAGGGCCGAAGTGAAGAGCTACGTGGAGGCTTTCGGCCGCGCTTGTGATGCGGCCCTGGAGCCCCGCGACACGGTGTTTTACCTGAAGACAATGGCCGAGCAACTGGAGTAAACCATGACCGACCTGTCTCAAGCCCGCTGGCGAAAGGCCCGGCGGAGTTCGCACAACGGCGGCTGCGTCGAGGTGGCCGCCAACCTGCCGGAGGTGGTCGCCATCAGGGATAGCAAGCGTCCCGGGGACGGCGCCCACGTGATCGGCCGGGTCGCTTTCGCCGCGTTCCTGGCAGATGCGAAGGAGGGCAGGTACGACCTCAGCCGTCCTTCGCGGGCGCGCTGACCCAGCTTCCCCCGCACAAAGAGGAATCCCCCGGGCCGTCACCCCGGGGGATTCTTCTTTGGGAGCCCCTGTCTCAAGGCCCGCAGCGGTCACCGTGACGGTCCCGCCGCCCTTGTGAGGTTACACGGCGCTCGCCGCCAGCAGAATGGCTGCCGCCCGCGGCCGGCCCGCCGCGGCTGTTCCTGTCGCGGCAGATTGTCAGAGCGGGCCGCGAGGGCCGGATGGCGGCGGACGAGGCCGGTCGGCGCTGCGAGCGCACTGCCCGGCGGCCGGCGGCGCGCCACGATCAGAGAGTCATAGCGAGATGTCATTGCGCAATGGCTCCACGACTCGTAATCTGTGTTTCACAGATACTTCAGTCGCGAAGGCGGAGCCGCATGTTACCGTCGTCACGCACCGCAGTCATGCGTCACCGGGCTGTGACCTCGCTCCCGGCGCAGCTCTGGGATGCGCCTCGGTACCGTCCGTCGGTCGCGTCCGTCACGCTGCCGGGGTTCGGCGAGGCCGGGCCCGTCGCGCTCCGGACAGGCGCCTGCTGCGCCTGGTCGCTCCCGTCCGATCCGACCTGCGCGGCGCAGGCCCGGCGGATCTTCCGGGATGCGGCGGCCGCTGCGGGCGTCCCGGATGACCTCACTGACGATGGCGTGACCATGGCCAGCGAGCTGGCCGCCAACACCCTGCATGCGGTGGCAGACCCCGAGTTCGGTTCCGGGCTCCCCTTCCCCGGCAGCCCGGAGATGTGGCTCTACCTGCGGCGAAGCGCCTTCGGCTGGGAGCTGGCCTGCAAGTTCTTCGACGGGCTCCGCGGCTGGCGGAAGGGGCTGGCGCCTGCCCAGGGCCGGGTGAGCGACGACTGTGAGACCGGTCGCGGGCTGCAGGTTGTCGCGGCGCTGTCGGACGGGCGGTGGGGTCATCACCTGACCCGGTCCCGGCTGGGCGGCTGGAAGGTCCCTGGCAAAGCGGTCTGGTTCGCGGTGC
This sequence comes from Nocardiopsaceae bacterium, assembly GCA_031254715.1. GTDB lineage: Bacteria > Actinomycetota > Actinomycetes > Streptosporangiales > Streptosporangiaceae > JAIRTY01. Next base: position 6,794 of record JAIRTY010000440.1, read on the forward strand.
CGGTGCCCCCGCCCGCTTCCGCGGCCAGGGAGTGGGAGGCACGGTCCCGCATGGGGCCCTGCGAGGCCGCCGCCGAGCTGGCGGCCATGCTGGGAGACCGGGGCCTCTCGGATGGCCTCATGGTGACCCCTGAGCCCGCCGCCGGGCTGGCGGTGCTGTCGGTCAGGTGCGGGCTCACCATCTGGTCCCGGCCGGGGCTGATCGCCTGGCGGACCCGGGCCGGCCGCTATCAGCGCCAGGCCGTTGCTGACCTGGTCGACGCGTCCGAGCAGGTCGTCTGCACGTGCGAGGAGATCTCACGCGGGGTTGGTGCCGGCGACCCGCACCTCACCCGCATCCGGTAGGGCGCTCCGCGTCCGGTAACGCCGCCCGCAGGCGGGCGCCCCGGCAGGCCGTGGGCACTGCGTTCGCCGCGGCGCGCCGGGCGCACAGCCACAGCTGATCGTTACCATCCAGCGCCCGAACCCTGGATAATAGAGATACTCATCGACACGGCTGTGAGAGGCCGGTCCCGCCGTGACGCGCCGGGACTCCGGCGGCAGGCCTCCTCGAGGCCTGATGCGGCCCCACGCAGGAAGGGGATGCAGGATGGCGGCGATGAAGCCGCGGACGGGTGATGGCCCGCTCGAGGTCACCAAGGAAGGCCGCGGCATCGTGATGCGCGTGCCGCTCGAGGGTGGCGGTCGCCTCGTCGTGGAGCTGTCCCCCGATGAGGCGAATCAGCTCGGGGACGCGCTCAAGTCCGCTATCGGCTGAGCCTTGCCGCTCACAGTCCTGGCAGCGGCGCAGCCTGCTGCCGGGCCGCACCCGCTGGCTGCCTTCCTCGCGGCGGCAGGCAGCGGCGAGCAGCCTGCGCCTGACCTGATTGCGCTGCCGCTGCCAGGTCCCGGTGACGACGCGGTGGCATGCCTTGGTCCTGGCGCAGCCGAGGTCATTTCCCGGGCCGGGGCCAGCGGCCAGGCCGGGGATACCACGCAGCTAGCCGCGATCACCGGCCAGGGCAAGGCCCCCGGCTGGGTTGTCCTGCTCGGCATAGGTGACGGGACGCCACCGGCGCTGCGGCGGGCGGGTGCCGCGCTGGGCCGGCTGGCGGCGCCGGGGCGCACGGTGCTGACCACCGCGATGCTCGGCCGGCCCGGCGCCGACCTGCGCGCTTTCACCGAAGGGCTGCTGCTCGGTTCCTACCGGTTCTCCCTCGCCTCCCGGGGCCGGGACCGCACCGCCGGGCAGGCCGCCGCCAGCGGGCAGGGCGCCGCCACCGGAGAGGGCGCCGCCACCGGAGAGGGCGCCGCCGGCGGGCAGGGCGCCGTGGACGGGAACGGCGGGGGCGAGCGGGACGGTACCGGGGGTGAGGTCCGGTTGCTGGTCACCGGCCCCGGCCAGGCCGCTCCGGTGCTGGCCCGGGCGACCGCGGTGGCGGGTGCCGTGGCGCTGGCCCGCGACCTGACGAACATGCCGTCGGCCCGCAAGTCGCCCGGGTGGCTGGCGGACGAGGCCGCCTCGATGGCAGCCAGGTCCGGGCTGTCGGCGCGGATCTGGGAGCCAGCGGAGCTGGCTGAGCGCGGATTCGGCGGGCTGCTCAGCGTCGGTGCCGGTTCGGCCCGGCCGCCGCGGCTGATCGAGCTCGGCTACCAGCCGTCCGGGTCGCCGGGTCAGCTGGTGCTGATAGGCAAGGGCATCACCTTCGACAGCGGCGGCCTGTCGCTCAAGCCCAACGAGGGCATGAAGCTCATGAAGACCGACATGGCCGGAGGTGCCGCGGTCATCGGCGCCATGTCGGCGCTGGCGGCGCTCGGGGTCACGGCCCAGGTGACCGGGCTGGTCCCGGCCGCGGAGAACCTGCCGTCCGGGTCCGCGCTCCGGCCCGGCGACGTGATCACCCACTACGGCGGGCGGACCGTCGAGGTGCTGAACACCGACGCCGAGGGCAGGCTGGTGCTGGCGGACGCGCTCGCTTACGCCGACGCCGCGCTGGCACCCGATGCCATGGTCGACCTGGCGACCCTGACCGGGGCCGCGCGGGTCGCGCTCGGCACCGGCCTCGGCGCGCTGTATGCGACCGATGATGGCCTGGCCGCGGCACTGCTGGCGGCCGGCGCCGCCAGCGGGGACCGGTTGTGGCGGATGCCGCTGCCCGACGAATACGCCGACGGCATCCGGTCCCCGATCGCTGACCTGAGCAACGTCCCGCACGAACCGGCCCGTAGGGCGGGGTCGATCGACGCCGCGCTGTTCCTGCGCGAGTTCACCGGCGGCAGGCCGTGGGCCCACCTGGACATCGCCGGGCCGGCACGGGCCGCATCCGACGACGGAGAGAACACCAAGGGCGCCACCGGGTTCGGGACACGAGTGCTGCTGGAATGGCTGGCCGGACCCGGCCCGGGGGCCTGACAGCCGCCAGCGGGGTCAGCCGGGACGCTTGACGGCGGCCAGCAGCCCGTCCCCGGTCGGCATCAGCAGCGGGACCAGGCGCTCTTCCTCCCGCGCCTGCTCACACATCAGCTGGGCCGCGGCCTCCTCTGGGTCCGTGCCCAGCGGCCCCGGCGGCCGCGCGGCCCACTGGACGTCATTGAAAATGACCACCCC
>JAIRTY010000631.1 GCA_031254715.1 Nocardiopsaceae bacterium
CGGGTGGAACTGGCCGAGCGCGCCGAGCTGCACCGGCGGGCCCGGCGGTACCGGGGCGACCGGCCGCCGGTGCCGGTGCACGGGCGGACCGTGATCATTGCCGACGACGGGGTCGCGACCGGCTCCACCGCCCGGGCCGCGTGCCAGGTGGCGCGGGCGCAGGGGGCCGCGTGGGTGGTGCTGGCGGCGCCGGTTGCGCCGCCAGCCGTCCGCAACACCCTGGCCGGGGACGCCGACGAGGTGATCGTCTTGCAGACGCCGGCCAGGTTCGCGGCGATCGGCGAGTGGTACGCGGACTTCTCCCAGACCAGCGACGCCGAGGTCATCGCCCTGCTGCAGCAGGGCACCGCGGGCGGGACACCAGCTCGCCTGGACCGGGAGGTCACGGTCGAGGCGGGGCCGGTCCGCCTGCCCGGCCACCTCTCCGTCCCCGCCCCGGCCGCCGGCCTGGTCGTGTTCGCGCATGGCAGCGGCAGCGGCCGGATGTCCCCGCGGAACCGGTACGTGGCCGGCGTGCTCACCGAGGCCGGGCTCGGCACCCTGCTGTTTGACCTGCTCACGCCGGAAGAAGAGGGTAACCGCAGCAACGTGTTCGACATCGGGCTGCTGGCCGCCCGGCTGACAGCCGCCACCGGCTGGCTGCGCGAGCAGGAGGCGGCAGTGGGGGTGCCCGTGGGCTACTTCGGGGCGAGCACCGGCGCGGCGGCGGCGCTGTGGGCGGCTGCCGAGCCGGGCAACGAGGCCGCGGCGGTGGTGTCCCGCGGCGGCCGGCCTGACCTCGCGATTCCCCGGCTGGATCAGGTCACGGCGCCGACCCTGCTGATCGTCGGCGGTCTCGACCATGCCGTGATCGGCATGAACCGGGACGCCCAACAGCATCTGCGATGCGAGAACAAGCTGACCGTCGTGCCCGGCGCGAGCCACCTGTTCGAAGAGCCGGGTGCCCTCGAGCGCGTGGCCGAGCTGGCACGCGACTGGTTCACCAGCCACCTCGCGCCCGCGCATGCCACCGCCTGACGTCGGCGGGGCTGCCCTGCAGGCCGGCCCCGGGCCCGGCCCCGCGGCGGTCGCTGAGACGCACTCGGGCATCGTGTTCTTCGCCGGTGACCGTGCCTACAAGCTCAAGAAGCACGTCGACCTCGGGTTCCTCGACTACCGCAGCCGGGAGGCCCGCCGTCTGGCCTGTCACCGGGAAGTGGAGCTCAACCGGCGGCTCGCACCGGACGTGTACCTGGGCGTTGCCGACCTGCTCGGCCCCGACGGGCAGCCGTGCGATCACCTGGTGGTGATGCGCCGCCTGCCGGCCGGCCGCCGCCTGGCCACGCTCGCCGCGGCCGGCGAGCCGCTCGGCCCGGACATCCGCCGGGTCGCCCGGGTGCTGGCCACGTTCCACGCCCGGGCCGCCACCTCCGACCGGATCGGCACCGCCGCCAGCCGGGACGCGCTGCGCTCCCGGTGGGAGGCGAACGCGGGCGAGATGGCCAGGTTCGCCGGGATGCTGCTGGACCGGGTCACCGCGGAGCGAGTGATCACCCTGGCCCGCCGGTACCTGGCCGGCCGTGGTGACCTGATCGCCGCCCGGGTAGTCGGCGGCTGCGCCCGCGACGGGCACGGTGACCTGCTCGCGACCGACATTTTCCTGCTGGCGGACGGTCCCCGGGTGCTTGACTGCCTGGAGTTCGACGACGCCCTGCGGTGGGACGACGTGCTGGCTGACGTCGCGTTCCTGGCGATGGACCTGGAACGGCTGGGCCGGGCCGACCTGGCGGCTGAGTTCCTCGCCGCCTACCGGGAGTTCTCCGGCGGCAACTGGCCGGACTCGCTTGCGCATCACCACATCGCCTACCGCGCGCAGGTGCGGTGCAAGGTGGCGGCGCTGGCCTGGGAGCAGGCGGCCGAGGGGTCGCAGCGGCGGACGGAGTCGGCGCGGGATGCGCGGCAGCTGCTGGAGCTGGCGGACCGGCACCTGGCCGCGGGCCGGGTCCGGCTGGTGGTGATCGGCGGCCTGCCCGGCACCGGGAAATCGACCCTGGCCGCCAGGGTCGCGTCCGCGCTCGGCGCCGTCCTGGTCCGCTCCGACGAGGTGCGCAAGCAGCTCGCCGGGCTTGACCCGGGCGCGTCCGCGGAGGCCCCGTTCGGCCAGGGCCTGTACCGGCCGGAGATGACCGATGCGACGTACACCGAGGTGCTGCGGCAGGCCCGGGCAGCGCTGGCAGGCGGCCAGAGCGTGGTCGCCGACGCGTCATGGCACCATCTCCGCTGGCGGGATGAGGTACGCTCGCTGGCCGGCGCCAGCACCGCTGACCTGTCCGAGTTCCGGTGCGTCCTGCCGGCTGAGGTGATCATGGAGCGGATCAGGGGCCGCTCGGGCGGCCCGTCGGACGCCACCGCCGACATCGTGATGCGGCTGGCGGCGTCGCAGCAGCCGTGGCCGGCCGCGGTCGAGGTGGACACGATGCCATCACCCGATGAGGTGACCGCACAGGTGCTGGCCGTCGTCCGGTCCGCCGGATGAGCAGCCGATGACCAGCTTCGGGGAGCTGAC
>JAIRTY010000638.1 GCA_031254715.1 Nocardiopsaceae bacterium
CGGGTGGCGCTCGCGGCTCCCACCGGGCGGGCCGCCAAACGGCTGGAAGAGCTGGCCGGCGCGCCAGCGACCACGCTGCACCGGCTGCTCGGCGCGCAGGGCCGGGGCCGGGCGGATGACGGGCGGGCGCCCGCCGACGGCGGGGCTTCGTCCCCGGCCGGGTCCGGTGACCAGGCCTGGGTCTTCACCCGGAACGAGGAATGGCCGCTGGACGAGGACCTGGTCGTGATCGACGAGGTCTCGATGCTCGACGCCGAGCTGGCGGCGGCCCTGGTGGAGGCGTGCGCCGACGGGACCAGGCTGCTGCTGGTGGGCGACCCGGCCCAGCTCCCGTCCATCGGCGCGGGGCGGGTGCTGGCGGACATCATCGACTCCGGGGCGGTCCCGGTCACCGAGCTGACCCGGCTGTACCGGCAGCGGGCGGGCGGGGTGATCGCCCGGCTGGCCACCGCCGTGCGCGGCGGCGAGCTGCCGCCGGTCGACTCCCCCGAACGGGAGGTCGTGGTGGTGCCGGTGCGCGGCAGCACCGAGGCGGCCCGGCGGGTGGTGCAGCTGGTGACCGACTCGATCCCGCGCGCGCTCAGCATCCAGCCAGCGGATGTCCAGGTGATCACGCCCGTGCACCGCGGCCCGGCCGGCACGATCGAGCTGAACCGGGCGCTCAAGCAGCGGCTCAACCCGGGGCCGGGGGCCCGGGGCGGGTTCGACCCCGGCGACCGGGTGGTGTCGGTCGCCAACCACGCCGACGAGGGGTTCACCAACGGCGAGGTGGGCACCGTGACCGGGCCGGACGACGACGGCCTGCTGGTGGCGTTCCCGGCCGGGCCGGTGTCCGTCCCCGGCAAGCTGCTCGGTGACCTCCGGCACGGCTGGGCGCTGACCGTGCACCGGGCGCAGGGATCCGAATGGCCCGCGGTGGTGGCGGTGTTCCCGGCCGAGGCCACCGGCATGCTGTCGCGGCCGCTCGTCTACACCGCGCTGACCCGGGCGCAGCGGCACCTGTCCGTGGTGCACGGGGCCGGCCCGGCACTGGCCCGTTCGGTAGCGACGATCGGCGAGCGTCCCCGCGTCACCCGCCTCGCCGCCCTCCTCCGCGACGGTGTCAGCGAAGCGGGTTGATCCGCCGAACCTCGCCCAACCGGCCGAAGTCGCTGTCAGCTGCCTCACTCAGCCGCCGACGGCGTGGACGCCGCCGTCGGCGTGCACGATCTCGCCGGTGGTGGCAGGGAACCAGTCAGACAGCAGCGCCACGCAGGCCCGCGCGGCCGGCTCGGGGTCGGCGACGTCCCAGCCCAGCGGGGCACGCTCGGGCCACAGCTCGGTGAAGCCGTCGAACCCGGGGATGCTCTTGGCTGCCATGGTGCGCAGCGGCCCGGCCGCCACCAGGTTCACCCGGATCCGCTGCGAGCCGAGATCGCGAGCGAGGTAACGGGCGCATGACTCCAGCCCCGCCTTGGCGACGCCCATCCAGTCGTAGCCGGGCCACGCCTTCGCGGCGTCGAAGTCCAGGCCGACAATGGACCCGCCATTGTCCAGCAACGGCAGGGCCGCCATGGCCAGGGCCTTCAGCGAAAAGGTGGACACGTGCACGGCAGCGGCGACGTCGCCCCATTCGGTATTGAGGAAGTTGCCGCCGAGCGCCGCCTGCGGTGCATTGGCGATGGAGTGCATGACCCCGTCCAGCCCGTCCACGTGCGCCCGGACCCGCTCGGCCAGCGAGCCGAGCTGCCCGGGGTCGGTCACATCCAGCTCCAGTACCGGCGGCGGGGACGGCAGCCGCTGCGCGATCCGTTCCACCAGGCTCAGCCGGCCGAACCCGGTCAGCACCACGGTCGCGCCCTCCTGTTGCGCGACCCTGGCCACGTGGAACGCGATCGACGAGTCCGTGAGGACGCCGGTGACCAGGATCCGCTTGCCCGCCAGGATGCCCATTGCCCAAGTCCCTTCGCTGGGGGCCGGCCTAATGGCCCATGCCAAGGCCGCCGTCGACCGGGATCACGGCGCCGGTGATGTACGCGCCATCATCGCCGGCCAGGAACGCCACCACCCCGGCCACCTCGTCCGCGGTGGCCATCCGGGCGAGCGGGATGCCCGCCAGGATGGCTGCCTTCCGGTCGGCCGCCAGCGACTCCGTCATGTCGGTCGCCACGAACCCGGGTGCCACCACGTTCGAAGTAATGTTCCTTGACCCCAGCTCGCGGGCGAGGGAACGGGCGAGCCCGACCAGTCCCGCCTTGGAGGCCGCGTAGTTGGCCTGGCCGCCGGAGCCGAGCAGGCCCACCACCGAGGAAATGAAGATCAGCCGCCCCTGCCGCAGCCGCATCATCCCCCGCACCGCCCGCCGCGCGACCCGGTAGGCGCCGGTCAGGTTGGTGTCGACCACCGACGTGAAGTCGTCCTCGCTCATCAGGGCCAGCAGCTGGTCGTGGTTGATGCCCGCGTTGGCCACCAGCACCTCGACCGGTCCCTGGGCCGCCTCCACCGCCGTGAAAGCCTCGTCCACCGCCGCGCTGTCCCGCACATCACAGGCGGCCACGGTCAGGCCCTCGACCGGCTCGCCGGAACGGGAGGTCACCGTGACCATGTCACCGCCGGCCGCCAGCCTGCGGGCAATGGCCAGCCCGATGCCCCGGTTCCCGCCGGTGACCAAGACGGAACGGCTCATGGGTGATGCCACCTCCGCTGGCAGGGCACTCGTTCGCGATCCTGGCGAGCGTACCGGGTGGCCGGCGCGCCGGAGCGCCCGGCCAGATAGGTTCCTGGTGTGGCTGCTGACAGTACTGAGAACAGGATCGATCCCGAGTTCACCGCCTATCCGCTGCGCGAGCTTGCGGCCGCGGCCCTGCAGCGGGCCGCCGACCTGGGCGCCGAGCACGCCGACTTCCGGCTGGAACGCATCCGGGGGCAGCAGATCACGCTGTCGGACGGCAACCTGGAGACGCTCTTCGACGGCGACGACCTCGGCCTGTCGGTGCGCGTGGTCCGCGACGGGACCTGGGGCTTCGCCGCCGCGGTGGACCTGACCGCTGATGCCGCGGCCGCCGCCGCCGCCGAGGCCGTCGAGGTCGCCAAGGTGGCGGCCGCCATGAACACCGAGCGGATCGAGCTGGCGGCCGAGCCCGGATACGGGGACGTCGAGTGGGTCTCTGCCTACGACGCCGACCCGTTCGCGGTCAGCGTCGCTGACAAGGTCGCGCTGCTGGCCGGCTGGAGCAGCGGGCTGCTCGCCGCCGACGTCGTCAGCCACGTGGACGCGTCGCTGTACGCGGTCAAGGAGTGCAAGTTCTACTGCGACGGCGACACCACGGCGCTGCAGCAGCGGGTGCGGGTGCATCCGGCCCTGACCGCGGTGGCGGTGGCCGATGACGGCCGGTTCGAGACCATGCGGACGCTGGCCCCGCCCGCCGGGCGCGGCTATGAGTACCTGACCGGGACCGGCTGGGACTTCCCCGCCGAGCTGGCGCAGATCCCGGGCCTGCTGACCGAGAAGCTGGCCGCCCCGACCGTCCGGCCGGGCCGGTACGACCTGGTGGTGGACCCGTCCAACCTGTGGCTCACCATCCACGAGTCGATCGGCCACGCGACCGAACTGGACCGGGCGCTCGGCTACGAGGCCGCCTACGCCGGCACCTCGTTCGCCACCCCGGACAAGCTCGGCAGCCTGCAGTACGGGTCGCCGGTGATGCACGTGACCGGCGACCGGACCACCGAACACGGGCTGGCCAGCGTCGGCTATGACGACGAGGGCGTCGCCGCCCAGCGCTGGGACCTGATCACCGGCGGCGTGCTCACCGGCTACCAGCTGGACCGCCGGATCGCGCAGCTGCGGGGATTCGGGCGCTCGAACGGCTGCGCGTTCGCCGATTCGCCCGGCCACATGCCGATCCAGCGGATGGCCAATGTCTCGCTCCAGCCCGCCGCGGCGGGCGGTCCGGCCACCGAGGACCTGATCGCTGGGGTGGAGGACGGCATCTACGTGCTGGGCGACAAGAGCTGGGCGATCGACATGCAGCGGTACAACTTCCAGTTCACCGGCCAGCGGTTCTACCGGATCTCCGGCGGCCGGCTGGCCGGGCAGCTGCGCGATGTCGCCTACCAGGCGACCACCACCGACTTCTGGAACTCGATGGAAGCCGTCGGCGGCCCGCAGACCTACCTCCTCGGCGGCGCCTTCAACTGCGGCAAGGGACAGCCGGGCCAGGTCGCGCCGGTCAGCCACGGCTGCCCGGCAGCCCTGGTGCGGAACGTCCGGATCCTGAACACGGCGGAGGAGAGCACGTGAGCGTCGCACGCGCAGCGGGCGGAGAAGCGAACCGGGAGGCACTGTGAACCCGCAGGAGATGGTGGAGCGCGCCCTCGCGGCGGCGCGGTGCGACGACTGCGTGGTGATCGCGGACGAGTCGTCCTCGGCGAACCTGCGCTGGGCGGGGAACACCCTCACCACGAACGGCGTCTCACGGTCGCGGCAGCTCACGGTGATCGCCGTCACCCGCGGCGCCGACGGGTCGCGGGCGGGCGTGGTATCCCGGGCCGGCGTGCGCGACGACCAGGTCGAGGACGTGGTGCAGGCCGCCGAGAAGGCCGCCTCGGAAAGCTCCCCCGCCGAGGACGCCGGGCCCCTGCCCGGCCCGGCCGAGGCCGACGCCGGCGGTCCTAGCAGTGCTGGAGCGCCCGGAGGGCACGGCTGGGATGACCCGGTCACCGGGACCGAGATATCGGTGTTCCGGGCGTTCGCTGGCGATCTCGGCGGCGCTTTCGATGCCGCCGCCGGCGCGGGGCGACGGCTGTACGGCTTTGCCGAGCACGAGGTGACCAGCACGTTCCTGGGCACGTCGACGGGCCTGCGGCTGCGGCACGATCAGCCGGCCGGCAAGGTGGAGCTCAACGCCAAGTCCGGCGACCTGGCCAGGTCCGCCTGGGCCGGGCAGGCCACCCGCGACTTCACCGACGTCGACGCGGGCGCGCTCGACGCCGGGCTGGCCCAGCGGCTCGCCTGGGCGGAGCGGCGGGTGGAACTGCCGGCCGGCCGGTACGAGACGCTGCTCCCGCCCACGGCCGTGGCCGACCTGCTGGTGTACCTGTACTGGTCGGCCGGTGCCAAGGACGCGCTGGACGGGCGGACCGTGTTCAGCAAGGCGGGCGGCGGCACCCGGGTGGGCGAGCAGCTCGCCAGCCTGCCGCTGACGCTGCGCAGCGATCCGGCCGAGCCTGGCCTGGAATGCGCGCCGTTCGTGGTCGCGCACGCCTCCAGCCGTGACTCCTCGGTGTTCGACAACGGGCTGGGGCTGGCAGCGACGGACTGGATCCGTGGCGGCGAGCTGGCATCGCTGATCCAGACCCGGTACTCGGCGGAGAAGTCCGGGCTCTCGGTCACCCCGGCGATCGGCAACCTGGTGCTGGACGGACCGGGCACCGGGTCGGCCGACGACCTGGTGGCCCGCACCGGCCGCGGCCTGCTGCTGACCTGCCTGTGGTACATCCGCGAGGTGGACCCGCAGACCCTGCTGCTCACCGGCCTCACCCGGGATGGCGTCTACCTGGTGGAGAACGGGGAGGTCACCGGGGCGGTCAACAACTTCCGGTTCAACGAGAGCCCGGTCGGCATGCTGAACCGGGTCACCGAGACCGGTGGGCGGGTGCCCGCGCTGCCCAGGGAGTGGGGCGATTACTTCACCCGCGCCGCGATGCCGCCGCTGCGCGTCGAGGGATTCAACATGTCCTCGGTCAGCCAGGCCAGCTGAGCGGCTGCCCGGCCCGCTCAGCCAGGCCAGTACGGCGCGCCGGTTACATGTCCTCGAGCCGGAAGCCCACCTTCAGGCCGACCTGGAAGTGAGCGAGTTCCTGGTTCTCGATCTGGCCCCGGATCTGTGTGACCTCGAACCAGTCCAGGTGCCGGATGGTCTCCTGTGCCCGCTCCAGCGCGTTCCTGATCGCGGGTTCCACGCCGTCGGGCGAGGTGCCCACGATCTCAGTCACCCGGTAAGTACGATTAGGCATAATTCCTCCCGATATTGCGTCCAGGCCCGCAGCGCCCCGCGGCCAGCTTTGCACAGCCTCCGCCTGACAGCGGGTAACCGGCGGTGACGCAGCACGAGCCTGGGCATACCTTGGAAGGGTGAAGTCCTTCCCCGGACCCCGGCCTCACCGCGTGCACCTGGTGACGCAGGCGCGCCCGGCCAAGTCGGAAGACATCGGCCACCGCGAGCGGCGCTATCTGCTCATGATGGGTGTGCGGATCGCCTGCTTCATCGTGGCGATCATCATGTTCACCCAGGGGGCGGGCTGGTACACCGCGATCCCGGCGGTGGGCGCCGTGATACTGCCGTACTTCGCGGTGGTGATGGCGAACGGCGGGCGCGAGCCGACCAGCACCCGCGGCTTCCGGGAGTATCAGCCGAATCTCCCGGACCGGTTCCAGGGGCCCGATCAGGCCGGCGGTTCCGGTAGTCCCGCTAGTTCTGGTGGTTCCGGCGGTTCGGCCGGCCCGGGGACTCACGCCGGGCCAGGGACTGACCCGGTCCACGGGAATGGCGCGCGCCCGCAAGGCGGGACGGATAAGCGCCAGGAGCGGTAAAGCAAGTCCTAACAAGAGCTTAAGTGACAGTACTCACAGTGACCGGGCTCGAAAGCGTGGCTCAGGTTTCAACGGCCTTCTCGAGCGCCCCGCACGCAAACAGCCAGTGAGAAGCCGGTCGCGGATGGCATCGCCGGAAGCGGGTACCGGCGCAAGATCTGTCACGCAGAGCTAATCCAGGCCCGCCAGCCCCGACCCGTGGCATCGACTCGGAATCCGGGCTTGACGCACAAGGGGGGGTTTCGGTGTAACATGCTTAACGGTGCTCTGGTCCCCCGTCGGAGCACCTGCCGGCGTTCCGGGCCCCCGTCGGAACGCCGATGATCGCGACGCCGGGTGGTTTGCCCCCGTAGCCACCCGGCGTCGCTTTATCTTCGGTGACGCTGCGCATCATCCGGTCCGCATCGGTTTCCCGATGGCTCGAACCCGATGTTCCGGCGGCCTTCGGCGGCGGGACTTGCCCTGGCTCGCCGGAACGGCCGGCCGAGGGACGGCCCGATGGTGCCTCAGCGGTCGTGGCGGCGGGTCCTGGCGGCGTAGCTGCGCAGGGCGCGGAGAAAGTCGATCTCGCGGAAGGCCGGCCAGTAGGCCTCGCAGAAATACAGCTCGGAATAAGCGCTCTGCCACAGCAGGAAGTTCGACAGCCGCTGTTCTCCGCTGGTGCGGATCACCAGATCGGGCTCGGGCTGCCCGGCGGTGTAAAGATGGCGGGCGATGTCCTCGGGAGTGATCGTTTCCGCGAGCTGCGCGAGCGGGGTGCCGAGCTGAGCGTGCTCGGCGAGCAGGGCGCGGAACGCGTCGACGACTTCCTGGCGGCCGCCGTAGCCGACGGCGAGCGTGAGGTGCGCGTCGGTCGGGCAGGTGCTGCTCGCCTCGACGGCCTGCTTGAGCGCCCGCGCAGTGCTGTCCGGCAGCAGGTCCAGGTCGCCGGCGATGTGAACCCGCCAGGCCGGGTCCTGGCTGAGCTTGCCGCTGACGACCTGCTCGATCACCCGCATGAGGAACGCCATCTCGGCGCTGCTGCGGCTGGCGAGATTCTCGGCCGAGCAGACGAACACGGTGACATGCCTGATCCCGGCCCTCTCGCACCAGCTCAGCACGTTCTCGGCATGCTCGGCCCCATACCGGTGGCCCAGGCGCTGGTCGGCCATGTCCTGCTGGCGAGCCCACCGGCGGTTGCCATCCATGATGATGCCGACATGCCTGGGCAGCCGGTCGCTGCTGAGCTGCCCGCGGAGCCTGCGGGCATACAGCCGGTAGACGAGCCGCTGGCCCGGCATTCCTGAGATCATCCCCGGTCATGCTCCCCCGCTCGCCCGGCCGCTATTCCGTCCGGCGGAAGGCGGCTATGGCAACGCCCATCATCGCGACACCCATGACCGCCACGATTCCCAGCGACAGCCACAGCGGGACCTGCCAGCCGAGCCAGGTCACGCTCGGGGAGAGGACGTGGCGGGCCAGCGGGCCCAGGCTGAGGTGGCTGAACACCGCGTCCCGCATCGGGCCGACTACGTAGCTCAGCGGGTCGACCCGGGTGAGCACGCTGAGCCAGCCCGGCAGCCCGCTCAGCGGGTAGAGCGCCCCGGACAGGAAGAACAGCGGCATGACCAGCATCTGGGTCAGCGCCATGAACGCCTGGAACTGGGTGATGCGGGCGGCCATCATGACCCCGAACGCGGTCAGCGTGAACGAGAGCAGCAGCATCTCGCCCACCAGCGTGAGCAGCAGCACCGGCTGGTAGGGAACGCCGGCCAGCCCGGCCAGCACCAGGATGAGGACTCCCTGCAGGGTCGCGATCGTCGCCCCGCCGAGGCACTTGCCGATCACGATGGCCGACCGGCTCACCGGCGCCACCAGCATCTCGCGCAGGAACCCGAACTCCCGGTCCCACACGATCGAGCCCGCCGAGAAGATCGCGGTGAACAGCACCGACATGGCCAGCACGCCCGGGTAAATGAACGTCCGGAACGTCACCCCGGGCGGCATGGCACGGCCGGCCAGTGACGACAGGCCGGTCCCGAGCACGAGCAGGAACAGCAGCGGCTGGATGAGCGAGGTGACGGCGCGGAGCCGGTCCCGCCGGAACCTGATCAGCTCCCGGCGCCACACGATGCTGACCGCCCGCAGGTCCGAGCGGAGGTTCCGCTCCGGGACCGCGACCCTGATCTGCCCGACCAGCTGTTCCTCGGCTGCCGGGGACAGCTCCCCCGGCTTGGCGGCCTGGGTCGTCATGCGCTCATCGCCTCCCCCGGAACCGGGCCGCCATCTGGCGCATGTGGTCGCCGGCCGACGCCTCGGCATCCCGGATGGTGCTGCCGGTGTAGGACATGAACACGTCGTCCAGGGACGGCCGGGACACGCTGACCGAGCGGATCGGCACCGTCAGGGTGGCGAACAGCCGCGGCACGAACTGCTCGCCGGCCGCCACCGAGAAGGTCACCGCTCCCTCCCGCATGCTGGCCTCGAGCCCGAACTCGCGCTGCAGCTCGGCGATCGCGGCCGGGTCGTCGCCTGTCTGGATCTGCACCCGGTCCTCGCCGACGCTGGCCTTCAGCGCCTCCGGCGTGTCGATGGCCACGATCTTGCCGTGGTCGATGATGGCGATCCGGTCGCAGTTCTCGGCCTCGTCCATGTAGTGCGTGGTGAGGAAGATCGTGATGTCCTCACGCGTCTTCAGCTCGTTGATGTACTCCCAGATCGAGGACCGGGTCTGCGGGTCCAGGCCGACGGTCGGCTCGTCCAGGAACAGCACTCGCGGCGCGTGCAGCAGGCCGCGGGCGATCTCAAGCCGTCGCTGCATGCCGCCCGAGTACGTCATGACCAGGCTGTCGCGCCGGTCCCACAGCCCCACCATCTCCATCACCTGCTGCATCCGCGGCGCCACCGCCGCGCCCGGCACCCCGTACAGGGACGCGTGGAACCGCAGGTTCTGGGCTCCGGTCAGGTAGTTGTCGAGGGTGGTGTCCTGGAACACCAGCCCGATGTTCCGCCGTAC
>JAIRTY010000656.1 GCA_031254715.1 Nocardiopsaceae bacterium
CCGGAAACACACCCCGGCCCGGAACCCGCCCCTGGCCCGGAAACACACCCCGGCCCGGAACCCGCCCCTGGCCCGGATCCGCACCCCGCCGCAGCCGCGGATCCAGCCCCCGCCGTTACCGCTGACGCAGAACCTTTCGAACGGTCGCCGTCCCCCCAGCTGCCCGCACCCGCAGCAGAAGGCCCGGTCGCCGGGGCAATCGCGTTCGCCGGGGAGGCCGCCGTCGTCCTGGCGCTGTGCCTGCTGCCGCGGGGCGCCCCGGCCGCCGTCGACCAGCGCGCTGCCGCCGCGCACGACCTGCGCAATCCCGCCTATGCTGTCCGTTACGCGCATGCGCATGCCGTCTCCGTCCTGCGGCAGGCCGCTGACCTCGGCCTGGAGCGGGGCGAGGCGGCCGGGTTCCGGCCGCGGCTGCTCGCCCACCCCCGCGAGCAGGCGCTGCTCGGCACCATGTCCTGGCTGCCGGAACGGGTGGCCGGGGCGGCGCGGCGCGGGCAGCCGTATGTCCTTGCCCGCTACCTGACGGAACTGGCCGGGGCTTACCTCGACTGTCACCAGCACTGCCCGGCGGTGTGGCCGGGGGCGGTGCGGCCGGGCGGGCCGGTGCCAGCCGCGGCCGTGATCCCCGCGCGGCTATGGCTGACGGCGGCGGCGCGCACGGCGCTGGCCGCGGGCCTGGGCCTGCTCGGGGTGACCGCCGAGAGCCGGCTGTAGCGGGCAACACGTCGATTACCAGGGAAGAACCAGATGAGCCGTCTCGCCCACCCGGCTGGGCCGCGTCACGCCGACGTGCTGCCGCCGCTTCCCCCGCCGCTGCCGCCGGCCGACCTGGGCGCGCTCGACCCGGCGATCTGGCCGCGCGGCGCGCGGCGCGAGGGCGGCGTGCTGACCCTGGCCGGGGCCGACGTCAGGGACCTGGCCGGGCAGTTCGGGACGCCGCTGTTCGTGGTGGACGAAGACGACTTCCGCAGCCGCTGCCGCGACTTCACCAGCGCGTTCGGGCCGGACGCGGCCGTGTTCTACGCGGCCAAGGCGTTCTGCAGCCGGGGCGTGCTGCGGTGGGTGGCCGAGGAAGGCCTCGGGGTGGACGTGTGCACGGGCGGCGAGCTGGAGGTCGCGCTGGCGGCCGGGGTCCCGCCGGAGATGATCACCTTCCACGGCAGCAACAAGCTGCCAGCCGAGCTGGAACGGGCGGTCAGCGCGGGGGCCGGGCATATCGTGGCCGACTCGTTCGAGGAGATCGCCCGGCTGGCCTACCTCACCGAGGATGAGCAAGGCCAGCCCCGCGCCCTGCCCCGTTCGGGAAATGACGGCGGGACCGGCGCCCGGCGGCCACGGGTGCTGGTGCGGGTCACCACCGGGGTGGAGGCCCACACCCACGAGTTCGTTGCCACCGCGCACGACGACCAGAAGTTCGGGTTCTCACTCGCCTCCGGCGCGGCCGACGAGGCGGTCCGGCGGGTGCTCGCCGCGCCCGGGCTTGAGCTGGCCGGGCTGCATTCGCACATCGGGTCGCAGATCTTCGACACCGCCGGGTTCGAGGTCGCCGCGCACCGGGTGCTGGAGCTGGCCGTCCGGGTCCGGGACGAGCACGGGGTGAACATCGGCGAGCTGAACCTGGGCGGCGGGTTCGGGATCGCCTACGTGAGCGGCGACGACCCGGCCGGCATCAAGGTCGTGGCGCAGAACCTGACCCAGATCCTGCACGGGCAGTGCGCGGCCGCCGGGCTGCCGCTGCCACGGCTGGTGGTCGAGCCGGGCCGGGCGATCGCCGGGCCGGGCACCATTACCCTGTATGAGGTCGGAACGGTCAAGGATGTGGACGGCCTGCGCACGTACGTCAGCGTGGACGGGGGGATGAGCGACAACATCCGCACCGCGCTGTACGGGGCCGAGTACAGCTGCGCGCTCGCGTCGCGGGAGCCCGCCGGGCCGCCCATGCTGGCCCGGCTGGTCGGGCGGCACTGCGAGAGCGGGGACATCGTGGTCAGGGATACCTACCTGCCTGCCGACCTGGCGCCCGGCGACCTGGTCGCGGTGGCGGCGACCGGCGCCTACTGCCGTTCGATGGCAAGCAACTACAACCTCGTGCCCAGGCCAGCGGTGGTAGCGGTCCGCGACGGCGCCGCCCGCACCCTGCTGCGCCGGGAGACCACCGCCGACCTGCTGGCACTGGACGAAGGATGAGCATGGCAGCAGTCCCTGGCCGCCCGCTGCGGGTGGCGCTGCTCGGCTGCGGGGTGGTCGGCTCGCAGGTGTACCGGCTGCTCGGGCAGGAGGCTGCCGACCTGGCGGCGCGGATCGGCGCGCCGCTCGAGGTGACCGGGGTCGCGGTGCGGCGGCCGGGCCGGGCGCGGGCGGTCGAGGTGGATCCGGCCCTGCTCACCGCCGACGCTATGGAGCTGGTCACCCGGCCGGGGACGGACATCGTGGCGGAGGTGATCGGCGGCATCGAGCCGGCCAGGTCGCTGCTGCTGACGGCGATGAAGCACGGCAAGTCGGTGGTGACCGCCAACAAGGCGCTGCTGGCCGAGGACGGCGCGGCGCTGCACGCGGCGGCGGCCAGCGCCGGGGTGGACCTCTACTACGAGGCGTCCGTCGCCGGCGCGATCCCGCTGCTGCGGCCGCTGCGGGAATCGCTGGCCGGCGATGCCGTGTACCGGGTGCTCGGGATCGTCAACGGCACCACCAACTTCATCCTGGACCGGATGGACACCTCCGGCGCCGGCTTCGCCGACGCGCTGGAAGAGGCCCAGGGCCTCGGATACGCCGAGCCGGACCCCACCGCCGACGTGGAGGGCTTCGACGCCGCCGCCAAGGCCGCGATCCTGGCCGGGCTGGCCTTCCACACCGGGGTCACCGCCGCGGACGTGCACCGGGAGGGGATCACCGGGGTCAGCGCCGCGGACATGGCCAGCGCCCGCGCGCTCGGGCACGTGGTCAAGCTGCTGGCGATCTGCGAGCGCAGCGACGGCGGGGTGTCGGTGCGGGTGCACCCGGCGATGATTCCCCGCGACCACCCGCTGGCCGGGGTCAGGGAGGCCTACAACGCGGTGTTCGTGGAGGCCGAGTCGGCTGGCAGGCTGATGTTCTACGGGGCCGGGGCCGGCGGGGTCCCCACCGCCAGCGCCGTGCTCGGCGACATCGTGGCGGTGGCGCGGAACCGGCTGGCAGGCACCCGCGGCCCGGACGCCACCACCTACGCCGAGCTGCCGGTGCTCGCCATGGGCGAGGCCAGCACCCGGTACCACATCGCGCTGGACGTGGCCGACCGGCCGGGCGTGCTGGCCCGGGTGGCGGAGGCGTTCGCGCGCCAGGAAGTGTCGATCAAGGCCGTCCGGCAGGAGGGCCGCGGCGATGACGCGCAGCTGGTGATCGTGACCCATTCGGCACCGGACGCCGCGCTGGCCCGGTGCGTGGCCGAGCTGGGCTCGATGGACGTGGTCCGGGCGGTCGCCAGCGTCATGCGCGTCGAGGGGGAGAGCGACGAATGAGCGGGGGAGCCTGGGGAGCGCCGCTCCCCGAGGGAGCACTCAAGGCGGCCGTCCGTGCCGGGCCCGGCCAGGCCGCCGCCTCCACAGCGGCCTGGCCGGGCGTGATCGGCCAATACTCCGCCCTGCTGCCGGTGCCGCCCGGCGCCCGTGTGATCAGCCTGGGGGAGGGCGCGACCCCGCTGATTCCGGCCCCTGTGCTGTCCGCCCGCACCGGCTGCGACGTGTTCCTCAAGATCGAGGGCGCCAACCCGACCGGATCGTTCAAGGACCGCGGCATGACGGTCGCGGTGACCGCCGCCGTCAGCCGCGGCGCCACCGCCGTGATCTGCGCCTCCACCGGCAATACCAGCGCCAGCGCCGCCGCCTACGCCGCGCGGGCCGGGCTGATCTGCGCGGTGCTGGTGCCCAAGGGCAAGGTCGCCCTCGGCAAGCTGGCCCAGGCGCTGGTGCACGGCGCCCGGCTGCTGCAGATCGACGGGAACTTCGACGACTGCCTGGAGATCGCCCGCAAGCTCGCCGTCGACTACCCGGTCGCCCTGGTCAACTCGGTGAACCCGGACCGGCTGCAGGGCCAGAAGACGGCCGCGTTCGAGATCGTGGACCAGCTCGGCGACGCCCCCGACGTGCACTGCCTGCCGGTCGGCAACGCCGGCAACATCACCGCTAATCAAAGGAAGTGCTACAGCTTGAATCTCAATTAGAGAAGGAGTTGTTTGAGAAGAGCTTAGAAGGAAATGAAGTTAA
>JAIRTY010000739.1 GCA_031254715.1 Nocardiopsaceae bacterium
TTCCAGGCTCGTCGTGGCGGTGCGCACCACCATCGCGTCGCCGTCGCCGGCCGGGACGAGCGAGCAGGACGGCGGCGGCGTGCGCGCCGGGTCGGGCCCGGCGACGCCGCCGCCTGCCACCCGCAGCGCGGTCAGCCCGGCTCCCGGCCCGCCGAACGGCAGCACCGCCAGCTCGCCGCTGACCAGGCCGGTCCCGTAGGTGAGCAGGGTGTCGGGGGAACCAGGCCCGGCCAGCTCCCAGCGCACCTGCCCGGTGGCAGCCGCCAGGCAGGCGACCGCGCCGATGTCACCGATGATCACCTGGCCGTCCTGGCTGACCAGCGGCGCCGCGAGCAGCCGCCGCCGGTGCCGGCCCGGGAGCTGGTAGGCCCACCGCTGGCCGCCGGTCGCCGGGTCGAGAGCGGCCAGCCGCCCGGCGCCGCTGACGGCCAGCACCTGCCCGGCGGCGGCGGTGATCCCGGTGACCGGCTCGCCCGCTGCCCGTGCGGTCCACGCCACGCCCGCCGGCCCGGCCCGGCTGACCAGCCCCGTCCCGTCGGCGGCGGCCGCGGGCGCGAACACCGCCCCGCCGCCGGCCGCCACGCCGCCCAGGTGCTGCCGTTCCCCCAGCCGGTGCCCGGCCGCCCGGGCGGCTTCCCCGGTCCCGGCCACCGCCCCGCCGCCGGAAGGTGCCGCTGACCCTGCCGGAATCCAGGCTGCGGAACGGCCTGGCTGCGTGGCCGGTGCCGTGCCCGCCAGTTCATGCCGCAGCACCGGCGGGCCGTCCGGCCGGGACACGGTGACCAGCCGCCACGAGGGCCGGGACCAGTCAAGGCCGCCGAAGCTGACCGAGGGCGTGCTCAGGAAGTGACAGCCGTCGTCGGCGACCTCCCCATCGGCGTGCCAGTGGCCGGTGAGCACGGCGAGCAGTCCGGGCTCACCGGCGCCCTGCCGCGCCACCGCGAGCGTGGCGTCGTCCGGCCGGTCGTGCGCGAGCAGGACCACCGGCAGGCCGGGCGCCCGGGTCGCCAGGTCGGCGGCCACGAACTCACGCTGCTCGGCGGCGTCGATGCCGCACCAGGCGCTGAACCAGTCCAGCGCGACCAGGTGCAGGCCGGCCAGGTCAGCAGACCACCAGCGGGGGCCGAGGGCCCGTTCGTAGCGGGTGACGGTGGCGGTGCCGAGGAAGCCGCCGCCGCACGGGTCGTCACCCGGCTCCGGCTGGTACCGGTGGCCGACGTGGTCATGGTTGCCTGGCATGATCTCGACCGGCACCGGGGCGGCCGCGACGGCCTCGGTGAAGCGCCGGAACTCCGCCGGGGTGCCGTGGTCGGTGAGGTCGCCGGTGATCACCGCCAGGCCGGCGCCGCGGGCCGCCGCTCCGGCCAGGGCGCTGCGCAGCCAGGCCGCGGTGTCGCCCCGGTCGCCGAACCTGGTGGCGAGCGCCGCCGGCTCAGCCGGGCCGTCGCCGGGCACGGTGACGTGCGGGTCGGTGAGATGAGCGAGCCTGGTGAGGGCCGCCGGCCCGGCACTACGGGCGGCCTCGCCGGGCCGGGCTGGCCGCAGTTGCAACAGCAGCGGCTCGCCGGGCTGGGCGTGCCCCCACCAGCGCCCGCCCGGCCAGTCCGGCGGCCGGCGCGCCCACACCGGCCGGCCTGCCTGCGAGGCCAGCACGAACGAGCCATCCGCACCGGTCCTGGCCCAGTCCCGGCCGTCGCTGACGGCGACGCCGCCGAGCGGCTCACCCCGGTCGGTGAGCACGGCGCCGGTGATCTGCATCCGGCAACGGTAACCGATCACCGCCGTCCCGTGGTATTACCAGGTTATACTTGGCCTGTGAAAACAGCGATCTCGCTGCCGGATGCTACGTTCGAGCGGGCCACGAGAAAGGCCAGGGAACTGGGCATCAGCCGGTCGGCATTCTTCGCCCGCGCGGTCGAGTTGTACCTGGACGAACTGGCCGGGCACACAGTGACGCGGCAGATCGATGAAGCGCTCCAGGCGGCCGGGGCGGACGGGTCTGGATCCGTCGCGGCCGCCGCCGGACGGCGCCGGCTCGCCGCCGGGGACGAGTGGTGATCCCTCGCGGCAGTATCTGCTGGGCAGACCTCGGGGAAGCTCGGGGCAGCAAGCCCGCCAAGCACCGGCCGGTACTGGTCGTCCAGGCGGATCCGTTCAACGCCTCCCGGCTGGCTACCGCCGTGGCCGCGGTGATCACCCCCAATACGGGGCTGGCGGCAATGCCGGGCAACGTGTTCCTGCCCGCCGCGGCCTCCGGGCTGCCCCGGGATTCCGTCGTCAACGTGACCGCGCTGGTGACCATCGTCAAGGCCGATCTCGGCCCGTCGGCAGGCCACCTTCCCGCGGCCCTCATGGCTGACGTCGAGCGCGGGCTCCGCCGCGTCCTGGGCCTCTGACGCAACCAGCGGCCCTGTCGCGATCATCCGGGAATGCGGGGAACCGCCGGCGGCGGGCGGCCGTCCAAGGTGGCGAGCCTGCTGTGACGGAGGTAGTCCGATGTATCTGACGGGTCGCGTGCTCCGGTGGGGGATTCCGGCTGCGGTGCTGGCCGCCGTGGTGCTGGCGGCCGGAGTGTTCTGGGCCGCCCGGGCTGGCGCCCGCGCCGCGGCCCCGCCGGTGGCCACGGGCCTGGCCGCCGCCAGTGGCGGCGGGGTGACCGGCACCGGCACCACGGCCGCCCCGGCCCCGGCCGTGTGCTGCTACAACTACAACGGGT
>JAIRTY010000741.1 GCA_031254715.1 Nocardiopsaceae bacterium
CGCTGGGCATCGGACCGGTAGAAGATCGCCGACCGGTACTGGGTGCCGAGGTCGTTGCCCTGCCGCATCCCCTGCGTGGGGTCGTGCGACTCCCAGAAGATGCGCAGCAGGTCGGCGTAGCTGACCCGGGCCGGGTCGTAGACCACGCGCACCGTCTCGGCGTGGCCGGTCCGCCCCGAGCAGACCTCCTCGTAGGTGGGATTCGGCGTGAACCCGCCCTCGTAGCCGACTGCGGTGGAGACGACCCCCGGGGTCTGCCAGTACCCGCGCTCGGCCCCCCAGAAGCAGCCGAGCGCGAGCTCGGCGACCTGCGTGCCTGGCGGGTACGGCGGCTGCAGCGGCCCGTCAAGAACCTCGTGCCGGGCCGGGACCGGCATCGGCTCGGCGCGCCCTGGCAGGGCCTCGTCGGCCGTGATCATCGTGGCCTTGGAAAACCCGAAAATGCCCACCGTCATCCTCCTCGCTCGCGGCCGCCCGGCAGCTGCCCCGGCCATGCCGGTAAACACCGGCCAGCGGTTATCCGTTCCCAGTCAACCCCAGGGCAGCGGCGAGCGCTAACGCCGGGCCGCGCCCCGGGTTCCGCCCCGCGCCCCGCGGCGGCCCGCGGACGGCGTCCGCAGCCAGAAGCCGACCGGGAACAGCCGGATGTTCAGGTGCTCGTCCACCAGCCCCCACAGCCCGCGACGGGCGAACAGGGCCACCACGATCGCCACCAGCCCCAGCACGATCAGGTACCAGGCGTTGTACGAGGCCAGGGTCTGCTGCAGCACCATGTACACGGCGGTGCCGATGATCGGCCCCTCGATCGTGCCGAGCCCGCCGATGATGGTCGCGAACGCCATCTCCGCGGTCCACTGCACGCTGAAGACCGCGCTCGGCTGCACCTGGAGCTGGCTGATCGCCAGCACCGCGCCCGCCCCGCCGCAGCCGGCTCCCGCCACCACGAACACCAGCAGCCGGGCCAGCCCGACCCGCGCCCCGGAGCTGCGGGCGGCCACCTCGTCATCGCGGATGGCCGTGAGCACCAGCCCCAGCCTGCCTCGCAGCAGCAGGTAGATGCCGGCCAGCGCCAGCACCGTGACGATCAGCCCGGCCCAGTAGGTGTAGGCGGTGAGCAGAGCCGGGTCCATCCCGGTGAAGCCGGGCAGCGGCATGCCGGTCCCGCCGCCGATCGAGGAGAATTTCTCGATGATGAGCATGATGGTCGCGGCGAGCACCCAGGTGGCGATCGCGAAGTACCCGCTGCGCAGCCGGGAGACCAGCCACCACAGCGGCAGTGCCACAACGGCGCAGCTGATCACGGCGACCGGCAGCGCCGCGAACGGGGAGATGCCGCCGAGGGCGACGATCAGCACGAAGTAGGCGCCGAGTCCCACGAACGCCTGCTGGCCCACCGACACCAGGCCCGCGTACCCCGCCAGCAGGTTCCACATGCTCGCCAGCGTGAGCACGATGAACGCCTGCACCATGACGCTGGTCGTGCCCGGGCCCACGTAGTAGGGGAACAGTGCCAGCGCGACCACGACGATCAGCGCGCCGGCCCCGGTCCAGGCCACATTCCGGCGCGACCGGGTGACCCGGAACTGCTCTCCCGGCCGCACAGTGGCTTCGGTGACCGTGCTCACGACTGCGCCCTCCGGCTGGTCAGGCCCTGCGGCCGGAGCACCAGCACGGCGAGGAACACCAGGTACCCGGCCAGGACCTCATAGGAGATGTTGATCTGCGCGCCGATCTGCTGGGCCACGCCGAGCACGATGCCGCCGAGCAGGGTGCCCCACAGCGAGCCGAGCCCGCCGATCACCACCGCGGCGAACGCGAACAGCAGGATCGTGTCGGTGCCCGTGGTCGGCTGGAGCTGGGAGTACATGCCGTAGGCGATGCCTGCCAGCGCGACGGTGCCGAACGCGACCGCCGCCGCGATGCCGAACACGTGCCGGTAGTCGGCGCCGGCGAGCTGGGCCGCCTCCCGGTCGTCGGCGACCGCGCGGATCAGGCGGCCGTACTTGGACGCGGTGAGGAAGTACTGCAGCACCAGCAGCACCACCACCGCGACCGCGAAGATGACCACGAGCAGGTAGCCGATCTGGATCTGCGAGCCGAGCGTGAACGAGCCCCGGACCAGGCCCAGCCCGGTGCCGATCGCGCGGCTGTTGGCGGTGAAGAACTGGAGCAGGCCGTTCTCGATCACCACCGACAATCCGAACGTGACGATCAGCGTGGTGAGGACGCTGCGGTCGAGCGCGCCCTGGATGACGGTCCGCTGCAGCACGTAGCCGAGCACCGCCATCACCGGCACTACGATCAGGAAGGACCACAGCACCGGGACGTGGGTGACCGTGATGACGCCGATCGCGACATAGCCGGCCACCACCGCCAGGTCGCCGTGCGCGAGGTTCACGACCTTCATCACGCCGAACATCAGCGACAGCCCGCAGGCGAACAGCGCGTACAGGCCACCGGTCAGGATGCCCTGGATGATGGCGTTGACCCAGTCCATTTACGGCTCGCTCCCCTCACCGGGCGGCGCGGCATCGGCGCTGCCGCCGCCCGCCGCGCCCGGGGTGTCAGCGGCCTCCGCGCCGTCAGCGGCGGCTGCCGCCGGCCCAAGCCCGAAGTACGCCGCCTCGACCTGGCCGGCGGTGACATCGGCGGGCTTGCCAGCCAGCGTGGTCCGGCCCTCCAGCAGGCAGTGGATGTGCGTTGCCACCCGCAGCGCCTGGCTCACGTCCTGTTCGACCAGCAGCACGGTCAGGCCGGTCGCCAGGATCTGCGGCAACATGCCGTAGATCCGCTGGACGACCACCGGTGCCAGGCCGAGCGAGACCTCGTCGAGCAGCAGCACGCGCGGGTTGGCGACCAGCGCCCGGCCGATCGCGAGTGCCTGCTGCTCACCGCCGGACAGCTGGGCGGTGCGCTGGCCGCGGCGCTCGCGCATCCAGCCGAACATCTCGTACACGCGCTCGATCGTCCATGGGCCCGGCCGCGCATACGTGGCGCCGACCAGGAGGTTCTCCTGCACCGAGAGCGACCCGAACAGCCGCCGGGCCTCGGGCACCATCACGATTCCCCGCTTGGCCCGGCGCTCGGGCCGGACCCGGGAGACGTCCTCGCCGTCGAACCTGACCGAGCCGGCCGTCGGGTGATGAAGCCCGGCGATCGTGCGCAGCAGCGTGGACTTGCCAGCGCCGTTGGCGCCGATGATCGCGTAGACCTCGCCCGGAAATACCCGCAGCGAGATCGCATCCAGCGCCCGCAGCTGCCCGTGATGCACGACCAGGCTGCTGACCTCCAGCAGCGGCGTCCCGTTGCCCGGCCGGTCCGCGGCCGCCGACGGCATCACGGCTCGCTCCGCTCGCCGTCGGCCGCCCCGCTAGCCCGGGGGGACGCCCCCCCCAGACCCCCCCGCGGCTCCAGCGCCCCGCCCGCCAGCGCCGCCGTGACCTCGGTGCCGAGGAAGACCTCCCGGACCGCGGGCTGTGCCAGCACCGCGGCAGGCTCGCCGTCGCCGACAAACGAGCCTCCGGTCAGGCAGATGAGCCGGCCCACGAGCGCGGTGAGCGCGCGTACCACGTGCTCGATCCAGATCACCGCGATGCCCTCGGCGTTGACGCCGCGGACGATCTCGACCAGCTGGGCGACCTCCGGGTCGGTGAGCCCGCCCGCCACCTCGTCGAGCAGCAGCAGGGCGGGCTTGGTGGCCAGGGCGCGGGCCAGCTCCAGCCGCTTGCGCTGGAGCAGGCCCAGCCGCTCGGCCGGCACGTTCGCGTGCGCGGTCATGCCGGCCCGCTCCAGCGCCCCGACCGCGGCCGTGTAGCTGGCCCGCCGCCGCAGCCCGCCGCCCTGCTGGGCCGCTACCAGCAGGTTCTCGAACACGGTCATGTCCCCGAAGGGCCGCGGCACCTGGTAGGTGCGGCCCACGCCCAGCCGGCACCGGG